>NZ_CP111050.1 GCF_026250525.1 Chondrinema litorale | reverse complement strand
AGTTTATCTTTTACCAGATTGCTTACAAATTCACTGTCATCGACTAGGTATCTGTGACCACCTTTTCTTTCGATAACTGTGTGTGGCAATGTGGTTTCTTCTTTCCATCTTGCTACTTGCTCTAAACTTACTCCCGGATCATCTTTACCTCTTAGCGAGATAATCGGGAATTCAAATGGAGTTTCATGCTCATATTTGAAGCTGTCTAACAATTTCAAATCTGCTCGCATGATGTTTACCAGACTTTGTCTCAACTCCTCATCTGGAATACTTTCTTTACTCAAATGAGGGAATCTACCGATGAGCTCTTCATCTGTCATCCTGTTTGTCAGGTCATTTCTGTCGTAACTAAACAAAGCTGGAGTGGATGAAGTAAATATCATTTCTGGTAATGGCTGCTGCTTTCTTCTGAACACCTTTGCAATTTCAAAAGCAATGGCTCCTCCCATAGAATGCCCAAAGAATACAAAAGGTTTGCTGTTGTTATGCTGATAGATTTCTTCTGCCAACTTACTCACTAACTCCGTCATATCTGTAAACATCTGCTCTCCTGTTCTGGAACCTCTTCCTGGCAGCTCAATGGCTCTTAGTTCTACTGCTGGATGCAATTCTTCCCAAGTATCATACAAAGTGCTGCTCGCACCAGCATCATGGAAACAGTACAAATAGAATCCTGCATCTTTTTCCTGATGGCTCACCCACCATGGAGATTGATCGCTATTGCTACCTGCTTCCTCTTTTAAGATGGCCTCATAAGTGAAAGCTGAAAACTGTCCGATGGATGCATATTTCCAGAAGTTATTCACGGCCATTTTAATGCCCATGGTCTGCTCCAACTGGTTTCTGAGCTTGATGGCCATTAAGGAATCAATGCCCAAACCTTTGAAGGTAGAACTGTTGCTAATCAAGTCGAGTGAAGCCTTGGTAATGGCCGCTACTTTTTTAGTGACAATCTGCGCAATTAGGGCAATGGTGGCTTCTTTCTCTCCTGTTTCCAGTGCCGTTCTTAACAGCTCTTCATCAGAGTGATAAGTGGCTTGTGCAGAAATGAGTTTAGAGAAATAATTGGTTTCTGCCAGGGTATCATAATGCTCAATGGTTTTTTGTACATCCATCAAAGCAATGCTGAGTTGGGCTGGGGCAAGGGTGTATAATTTATCTAAAATATCCAGTCCTTTTTCCATTTTGAAAGGAATGAATCCTTCATTGACAATGGATACTTCTGTGCTTGGAGTTTCATCTTCGGTGGTGGCATCTTCAATAGCTCCCCAGTTGATGGCCACACAAGGAAGACCTTGTTTTACTCTAAAATGCGCAAAGAAATCGACAAAAGTATTGGCAGCTACTGCACTTCCATGTCCATTTAAACCAATTAAAGAATTGGCAGAAGAAAAAACAATGAAGTGTTTGAGTGGCAAGTTTAAGCTGATGGTATGCAGGTTCCAAGTGCCCATCATCTTCGGTGCCAACATTTTCCTAAATGCTTTTGTATCCAACTCACTAATCAAAGCGGTTTCCATTAATCCAGCTGCATGAATGATACCTTTGATCGGTGGCATTTCTTCCTGCACTTGATTGATGGCTTTGTTCAATTGAATGATATCTGTGATATCGGCTTTGAACATTTTTAAGTTGATTCCTTTTCCACTGTGCTCATCAATGAAAGCCTGATGTTTTTCTTTGGCATCTATACAATCGTTGATCAAAGCAATATTGTGGATACCCTTTTGGATGATCCAGTTGATCATGGTATGGATGGCTGTGCCACAACCAGTGACCACAAAGGTTTTATCGTCTTGGAATTCGACTGTTTCCAAATTGAAAACAGGTAGGTTTTCTCTTTCCAGTCTGGAAGCATAAATAGCTTCTTCTCTGATAACCAGTTCTGGTTCATCTTTGCTTTCCGCAAAAATAACATCGTATAACTTGGCTACTTCTCTATCATCAGGGAAATAACTCAAATCGACTCTGGTGCAATGGTAAGCAGGTTCTTCATTGAAAAGTACCTTGGCTAGTCCCCACATTGGAGCCAGTGTGATATTGAGCTGAGTACTTTTGTTAGCTACTGGCAATAGGCCATTGCTCAACACCACCAAATTAGGGAAAGCATCCTGCATGGCATCTTGATAGCGCCCACTCATCACTTGATGCAGGTTGATCAAAAGAATACTACCTGCATTCTGGAAGTAATCCAGGTCTTCGACCAACAGGTTTTCATAATTGATATGGTCATTCAAAGAAGCAGCATGGATGATGCCCTCACAGTAAATGTGGTTGTCATGCAAGTGGGAGAATAACTCCTTGATGCGCTCTTTTTCTAAATAGTTGACCTGAAAATGGTTTTCATCAATTTTGGTAAACTCATCACCAAAACCTACTTTGATCAATCGGTGCCCTCTTTCTTTGAATAGTCGAATGAGTTTCTTTTCTACCCCCAAATGATCTTCAAAGATGAGCCATGTTTTCTCTAGCTTGCCTTCTTGGAGTTCGATAGATTCTTCCTCCACCAGGGCTTCCTGTTTTCTTGCCTGAATGTGTACTTTCTCCCAATTGGTGTGGTACAACCAATCGGTTTCCTTGTTGGAATAGAGCTGATCATTATCGATGATGACTGCCTCAATGAATTCAATATCAGCTAAGAAGTTGCCACTTTCATCATACAACTGCAAAGCCACCTGTTGTTTGGTGATGCCATTGGGCTCAATGATGGTATCAATGGTTTCTGCTTTTACCAAAATATCATTGCCCGGTTCTGGTTTGTTAAACCACCTAAATCCTTTTAACTGGGATAAGAAGGTAGAGTATTTTGTGTTTTTAACATCCGGAGCCAAAATCGGCGTAAAAATAGTTTGAAAACAGCTATCCAAGATGGCTGGGTGGATGAAATACTTGTTGTCATGACCTGCAATCAGGGAGTTGGGTGTCACATGGGCAATGGCTTGGGTATTGTTGATCAATATCCAGTTGATACCCTGAAAGATGCTGCCATACTGGATGCCAATCGAATTGGTCACCTTGTAGAAATCTTCCTTTTTAATGAAGGTATCATCCTTTGACCTGACTAGGTTATAGATATAATCATCAGAGACATATTCCCTGCTGCCACAGATTCTTAAGTTGCCTTCTGCAGTGGTGACCCATTTGATATTGCCCCCTGAAACTGTTTTTACATTGTAGTTGAACACGGCTCTATTGGCACCTGTTCGGGTGATTTTCAGCTGGGTATCAATGGTTTCATTGTCGTATAAGTAGATTGGTCTTTTAAAATGCAAGTCTTCTACCTGATGGAAGGCATTGCCAAAAGCTTCTTGCAAAGCGGCATACAAAATCTCCAAATAACTCACTCCTGGAAGTACTGTCGCATTGTTGACCACATGGTCTTTGACAAAAGACAAATGCTCTAAACTGAGTTTGTTTTCCCAGATGAAGATATCATCAATACCTGCCAATTGGATTCTGCGACCTAAAAGTGGGTTTTTACCCATCTCTCCATTTTTCTGCGCTGACCTATCTTCCAAAGCATACCTTTTCTTCTGCATCGGATAAGTTGGCAGCTGCATGGCTGGTGCTTTTTCTATTTGGTAAAACTCCTTCCAGTTAATGGCATAACCCTGCTCAAAGAGTTTCCCCACAAAACCATTGAATGAGCGTTTCTCTGGTTTATCTCTTAAAGTAGAACCAACCGTGACTACTTCTTTTTGTCTGCCCTGTGCACACTCATTAATAGCATTGGTCAGCACTGGATGCGGACTCATTTCAATGAAAACCGTATGGTTTTCTTCTAGCAATGTGCCAATCACCTCAGAGAACCTGACCATCCCTCTTAAGTTTTTTACCCAGTATTCTTTAGTCAATTCCTCTCCCGGAACTACTTGATTCAATACCGTTGAATAATAAGTAATCGGGTTTTTTACTGCTTTCAGCTCTGCAAGCTGAGTTTCTAGTGGTCCCATCAATGGATCCATCTGTGGAGAGTGAGAGGCAACATCCACCTTCACTTGGCGACAGAATAAATCTTTGGCTTCCAGTTCTGCCAGTACTTCCAAGAGTGAGGTTTCATCTCCGGCAATCACCGTAGATTTTGGGCTGTTACTTACTGCTACAGACAGCTTGCCATTGTATTTTTCAATCGTGGCCTCTGCCTGAGCTACAGTTAGTTCTGTTACACCCATGGCCCCTCCAGTGTTACTAACTGTTTTCATCAGTTTAGATCGGCTGCAAATGATGTTAGCCGCATCATTTAGGTCTATGGCTCCGGCAATAAAAGCAGAAGCTACTTCTCCCATACTATGTCCCACTACGGCATCTGGCATAATGCCTTTGCTCATCCAAAGTTTGGCAAGGGCAATCTCGATAGCAAAAAGTGAGGGCTGGATGATGTCAATTTCTTTGAGTCTACTAGCTTCTTTTTCCGCATGCAACTGCTCAATTAAAGACCAATCGGTGTATTTAGCAAAAGCAGCATCACAAGCATCAATCATGGCTTTAAATACCGGCTCTGATTGGTAGAGTTCTTTTCCCATGCCTACCCACTGGCTGCCTTGTCCCGGGAAGATGAAAACTACTTTGGCCTCTCCACTGAGTTTTGCTAGCGGTACCTCTTCTCCTTCCTCGTAGAAGATACGCAAGTTTTCTTGCAGCTCTTCTTGAGAGTTTCCGGCAATACTGATTCTGTAATTGAGCTTGGGTTTATTAATGATGGTGGCCGCACAAAGGGCTGCTACTTCTTCTAGCGAACTAGCATTGCCGATGTGTTCTGCATAGTTTTTTGCATAAGCTTTTAGTGCTGATTCACTCTTGGCTGAAAGACAAAGCAAGAAAGCATCGGTAGCAAGTACCGGCTCCGTTTCTTCTTTGACCTCAGCTGGAATGTATTCTTCAATCACTGCATGGGCATTGGTGCCTCCCCAGCCAAAAGAGTTGACACCGGCTTTTTTAGATTCTCCTTCCAGTGTCCCCCACTCACTATTGCTATTGTTGATTTCTAGTTTGAGTTCTTTGAAGGGAATATCTGGGTTAGGAGCCCTAAAGTTCAGGTTAGAAGGGATTTTTCCATGCTGCATGGCTAGCAATACTTTGAGCAGACCGGCAATTCCTGCAGCCGCTTCCATGTGACCAATATTGGTTTTTACCGAACCGATTTTAAGGGGTCTTTCCTCCTGTCTGCCATTGGCAAAGAATCGACCGATGGCCGTAGTTTCAGTCGGATCACCGAGTTTGGTTCCTGTACCATGGGCTTCTACATAATGCACATCCGAAGGAGCAATACCAGAATGCTTGTAAGCTTCTTCCAGCATTTCAATCTGACCTTTGGTACTAGTAGCTGGCAAGTTTACATTAAATCCATTGTTATTGATACTGCTTCCTTTTACCAAACCGATGATGTTATCTCCATCTCTTTGGGCATCTTCTAGTCTTTTTAAAAGGATAATGCCAGCACCTTCTCCCCTGACAAAACCATCTACATCATCACTAAAAGTACTACACTGCCCTTTCTTAGAAAGACCACCGAATTTAGAAAGCAAGATATATTGATCGTGGTCTAAGATATGGTTAATACCTCCCACAAAAGACATATCTGAGCTGCCTTCCCAAATACTCTGGCAAGCAAGGTGTAATGCCACCAGTGAAGAAGAACAACCAGTATCGACCACCAAACTAGGTCCAGTAAAACCAAAAGTATAAGATACTCGGTTGGCAATCACACTGGTAGACTGCCCGATGGCAGAGTGCAGAGTGGTATTGGCATTGAGGTGTTTTCTTAAGTGCTCAAAGTCATTCCAGACATTGCCCAGATAGAAGCCTACCTTTTTTCCCACAATCTCATCGTAAGACAGATTGTTATCTTCGATGGCTTCCCAGGTGAGTTCCAACATCAGCTTTTGAGAGGGTGACATCTCGATGGCTTCAGCAGGAGAAATATTGAATAATAAAGGATCGAAATCGTGAATTTTATCTAGAAAAGAACCATGCTTTTGATAGCATTTGTTCGGAGTGGCCGGATCTGGATCGTAGAACAAATCGAAGTTCCACCTTTTTTCCGACATCTCTTCGATTGTATTTCCTCCACTCGAAAGTAAGTCCCAAAAGGCTCTAATATTTGGCGCCTTGGGAAATCTACATGCCATTCCGATAATGGCAATGGGTGCAAAATGACTCATAATTGAACTAATTATTTATAAAATACTTCAAATTCTATTTGATAATGCTTTTTGAAAATTCTACGATTTTATAAGTAATGATGTAAGAAAATCTGAATTCCTATGAGTAATCAAAACAGGTGCTTATGATAATAAGTCTAAGGATAATGCGATAATAGTGGTATATTTTTCAGTAAAACGGCTTAAAATCCTTAAAACCTTACATTGTCATGATTCTTAAATATATGCGCTTACAACTAATCATAATATGAGTTTTATTTGCTATCAATATCCCAAAAAACGCAAATTTCGCCATATCGCCAAAAAACAAGTAGGTAATATTTATAAATGTTATGAGAATAATTATATGTGAAAATTACAGTTTCACTATTTCTCTGTTTAGTGTGCGTAAATCCCTTTTTAGGTATTTTGTTAATATGTGATGTTTATATGCCTTTCTGTAAAGTTTGCAGAGGCGATTAGTTTGATGAATGAGAATGAGAAGAGTATACTTATTTAGAAAATGGTAGTAGACAAATAATGTTTATTCATTGTTAGCATCTATATTAAAAATGCCCTAAAAGATAGGTATTTATGAAGTGATCGACATAAATTCATAAACCGCATTTTTTGCCTAAAAAATGATAAAACGCTTCAAAGTACTAATACTTTAAAGCGTTTTATAATTATTTAAAGAATATATTTACTTATTTTAATATAACCTTTTTTGAGTAAATGCCAATGTCAGATTTTATTGAAAATATGAAGATTCCTTTAGAGAAATTAGATAAATCAAAGTTTTCTGATATGGTATTGTTAAAATATTTCTGGTAAACAGCTTTGCCAGTTACATCTGTAATCTGCAAATACAACTCAGAATCGGCATTTTTTGTTTTAAAATTAACAATAAACTTGCCATTTGAAGGATTTGGATAAATGATAAATTCTTCTCCTTCTTCAGTCGTAAGTTCGTTGGTTGTTAAATCTGATGCGAATCTACTAGATGTACCATCTACCTCCACAACTTCAATATAATCGATAATACACCAAGCATATTTAGTTTGTATATCTAAATAATGGCTGCCAGCTGTTAAGTAAACGATATCTGAATTCATTACTCCAAAGTGAGAATTACCATATTCACTTGAAGTATGAACTACTGATGAAAGATCACCAGTAAATGAAGTCTCTGAATCATCTACAAAGAATTGATAGCCATTAGAAAAATAGTTAGAAGATGAAACGGAGTTACCACTTCTTAATCTAACATTTAATTGATAGTTGCTAGCATGAGGAACATCAAAATTGACTCTTACTTTATCTCCTTTATCATACATTAATAGCGTACCTCTTCCGCTAAATGTTGAATTATTTTCATCTCTTATTATATTACTTCCAGCATCTGTTATAATCGTGTAATTATCTTCAATTTCTATTAACTCACTAAATGTTTCGGTAGGATTACATGTTGATTCAATATCTGTTGTATTTGTACAGCCTCCTGCATTTTCAGAAATTGATATAGTACCATCTGTAAGACTTAAAAGGTCTAATAATGTGCAACATTCGGCTAATTGACTGTTATTAGTAACAATGATTGCATTGTTGATTGTTTCCAATGATGAAAGCGCACTTATGTCAGTAAGAGAAGTATTATTTTTAATATAAATACTTTGGATACTCTTTAATGCATCTAATCCATCAAGACTTTCAAGGCCAATAACATTATCTATAGTTAAAGCGCCTGCAATTGATTCTAATTCTGAAAGACCATCCAGATTAGTAATATTACCAGTAATGTAAACATTGCCACCTATACTTGTACAACTGAATGCATCTACATCATCCTGAGATTCTAATCTAACAGATGAATAGCAGTAGCAAGAACTTGGAGCAACAATAGCATCTTCTTGAAAGTAAGAACAACTAGCGTTATTCACAAATGAGATTGAAAGATCTGTAGGTTCATTAGATACAGGAAGATTATATAAAGTTACTTCAAGTGGATTATTCACCACATCAAACTCTTCTCCATTTATCAAAATATTTCCTGTAGGTTCATTTGAAAAGTTAATAGTTAAAGTTTGATTAAATGTGTCTCCACTGCAATTATCTAATTCATCAATTTCAACAGATGAAATAATACAAGAAGCATCATCATAAGTTATCTCAAAGCTTTGCTCTGGAGAATATGAAGAACTGTTTAGGCCTTTATCTAATGTTTTTACTTTCCAATTGTAAGTACCTTCTGTAAGGCCATTTACAGTAAATTTAGGAACAATATCTGAACTTGCATTAATAATAGTTTCACTACCTTTTCTTACAACAAGTTCATAAGTAAGTGCATTTTGAGGTGTTAAATCATCAGTTGCTTTATTCCAACTAAGTGTAGCACTATTAGATGTAGTTTGAACATTTAGATTAGATGGTGTAGATGGAGCTTGATCTACAGAAGATTCATTAACTGTATTAATTAATATCTTTCCATCTTTTGTATAAAGGTCGTAATCCCCATCATTGTCATAATCAATCCAACCTGCGGCTTTATCAGAAAGAGTTAAAAACTCAGTAAAACTACCATTAGATTGCCCTTTATATAATTTATATTGAGGATATAGAACTAGTTTGTCTGAAATACCATCGTGATCAAAATCATAATCACCTATTTGTTGTATTTGTTTACTAGTGGTTACAAAATCATCATTACCTGTATATTCATAGTTTTGATCAGCTAAAATGTCATAATCTCCATCAATATCAATATCTGACAATGGATTGAAACCATATGCACTAGCACGTACTATACTTCCCATTTCTATATTTACCATATTTTGGAAGTTGCCAATATTTTCATTTTGGAAAATGGCATATCCAGTTAGAACTTCTTCATATGAAAAATAATTTGAAACTATTAGTACATCTAAATCTCCATCCTGATCAACGTCAGCATAATATTCGTAAATTGGATGAATACTATTATCTTCTAAAGGATAGCTAGGGAAAATAGGATAGTTTGGAGATGAACCATAACTATACTCATCATAATATGTATTTCGAATTTTTTGAAAGTAATACCCTGATTCATCATAACCTTGAAAATATAAATCTAAATCACCATCTCTATCTGCATCTTTTAAGAAACCATGTCCATAACCTCCATTAGACGCAAGTATATTACTTGAATAACTTCCATCTTTGTTATTATTTAAATTGTAAATGTTAAAGTGCCAGTAGAAAGTTTGTGAAGATGTCGCAATTATATCTAACCACCCATCTTTATTATAATCAACTAAAGTATCAATTTTAATTGCTTCATTATCAGCATCTACAATAGATGCTGAATTTGAAACTTTATCATAAGTACCATTTACAGAATTGTATACAGCGATTTCATAATAAGTAAAATCATAATAGGTACTGTCAATATCTTCTATCAAAACAATATCTTCTACCCCATCATTATTCATATCTCCCCATTTCAAATCAACTATGTTTTTGCCTTCAAGACCAGGAATAGTTTGTTCTACAAATGCTAAACCACCACAACCCAAGTTAATCTGATCAACAGAGTTACAACCCACGGAATTATTGTAAATAGTAATAGTACCACCCGTATTATTTATTAGAGATGGAAGAACACAGCATTCATTTAATATCGAATTAAATCTTATTTTAATGCTTAGATCATTACCAGTGAGCGCAATTACATTTTCTAAACCACTTATATCTGATAAGCTAGCATTGTTTTCAATGGTTATCTTGCTATATATCACTGATAGAGATGTGAGTCCATTTAAATTAATAAGTGAACTATTAGATACAATAGAAATTGAATCTAGCTCTGTAAGATTTGTAGGAAAGCCATTTAAGTTGCTTAGAGAATTGTTATTTGTGATAGATATTCCTCCTGTAACTGTATTTAAAGAACTTAAACCAGATAATGAAGTTAATGAAGGGTTATTAGAAATAATAAGACTTCCATTAATTACTTTTAATCCTGAAAGACTATTGAGATTAGTTATATCAGAACTGATGTTGCCACCAATATAGATATTACCAGTGAATTCTTCACAGTTAAATTTATCTACTTCTTGTTGATTCGCAAGCGTTACATTTCCAGAACATGAAGGGCTTGGTGCTTCATTAACTGTAACTGACACACTATCATGAACAACATTTGCCTCATCATCAGTTACTTTTAAATCGAAAACATAAACACCAGCAATTAAATCTGTTATTTGTGCATTTGTTGAAGTAGAATCAGTAATTGTTGACTGAGATGGACCACTAATTTGAGACCATAAATAAGTTACATTTCCACCATCAGGATCGCTGCCAGTTCCCGATAAACTTACAGAATTGGTTGGAAGTGTAATTTCTTTGTTATCTCCAGCACTAACTAAAGGTAACTCGTCTGTAGGTTCAGTATTTGTACCAGATGGATAAATAATGATAGTTAAATAATCAACTGCTGCCCAACCTGCTGCTGCAGTTATTTCTAAGACCTGATTATCTTGGGTTGCAGTTAATCTTTCTGAAACCATATCACCAAAATAAGAACCACCTAAGCTAGAAGTATAATCTGATAAAGAAGTAGGGTCACCGGTAAGTTCTATTTCTTGATCATTTAATTTAAAAGCGTAACCATTTGGCCAGTATGTTTGAGCACCATTTACGTTTCCAGATCTTACTCTCAGTTTAATTTTGAAATCAATTGGTAAATCATTTCCAACTGAGAATATTAAATTAATCTTGTCTCCTTTGTCAAACATGTTAATTACGCTTTCTCCAGAAGCATCTTTAGCGTAATAAAGACCGATTTGATGACTTCCAGCATCATTTATTATTGTATAATTTTTTTGTGCTTCAATTTTTGTAATAATTGAATCGGAAGTATTTGATATAGGATTTACAACAACAATAACTTGATCACTGGTAGAACTACCTTCGTCATCTGTTACTTCCAAATTGAAAGTATAAGTACCTACTACCAAATAGCTCAAATATACATCACTTGCTGTTGCATCAGAGAACGTAGCTTGAGATGGTCCGCTAAGTTGTGTCCATAAAAATGATACACTTCCACCATCAGGATCGTATCCGTTTCCGCTTAACTTAACAGTAGTTACTGGTAATGTGATTTGTTTATCGTAATCTGCCCATGAAACAGGTAACTCATCTACTTTCGCAGCTTGAACAATTACATTTACCTGATCATTAACAGAATTGCCTTCATCATCAGTTACTTGTAAATTAAATGAATAAGTTCCTTCAATTAAATTACTAACATTCAAAGTTGCTGTAGTTGAATCTTGTAGTATTGCTTGAGATGGCCCACTTAATTGCGACCACAAAAATGTTACGCTTCCACCATCAGGATCACTTCCAGAACCAGATAAGGTAGTAGAATTAGTTGGAAGTTTAAATAATGCTCGCTCACCAGCATCAACAATTGGTAATTCATCAATTGTTTCACCAGAGCCACTAGAATATATAATTATCTCAACATAATCTACTGCTGCCCAATTAGTATTGGATGTTATTGCTAATGAATTATTGATATTTGAAAGTGAAATTTTTTCTGAGATCATTGTTCCCCAATAAGAACCACCCAGATTACTAGTGTAATTTGAAATGGTTGATTGATCACCAGTAAGTTCAATAGTTTGATCATTTAATTCAAAAGAATAGCCATTTGGCCAATAATTACTTGAAGCGTTCACATTCCCTGATCTTACTCTTACTTTAAGTTCAATTTCGACAGGAGCATCATTTGTTAATGAAAAAGGTATAGCTATTTTATCTCCTTTATCAAAAAGAGTTAAAACGTTACTATTACTTGCAGTGCTAGCATAAAAAGTGTAAATGTCTCTACTTCCTGGATTTGATACTACTTGGTATTCGTTTTCTGCTTCTAGGAGTACAGCTTCAGGTTCATCAACTAAACTACTTTGATCATTTACTGTTAGTATGTCAGTTTTGGCGAAAGTAGATATGTTATTGGAAAAGGTGAAAAAAATAACAAGAAGAAAAAGCTTCTTGAAATTGGATTGTAATAAGGTTGTCATAACTGTAAATGTAGATATAAAAAAAGCTATAATAATTATTGTTTGTAAGTTGATAAAATAATCATTTTCTGGCAATAATTTTATTATGAGCATTAACAAGGTTTAACATATTAGATATGTGATATTTCAAAATTAAGCGCTTAAATTTTTGAGAATTCTTAATGTACTTGATGAATCGTAGTATATTATTATGAATAATATTAATTTAAATGAAGATAAAAAATAAAATCTGATAAATTCTATCAGATTTTATACATGTAGTGTAAAAAGTAATTATAAAAAAAATCAGTCCTGATGTTCATTGTTAACGAAAATCTACTTCACTTTTAATTATTCACTTTTTCCACAAAATTTGTGAGGTAATAGTACTGTCTTTTATCTTATCGTCTTCGGCTAAAAGGAATGCTTTTGACAAAATAATTGACAAGCCATTGTCTCCTTCAAATGGGATAAAAAGATTTTCAGTATGGTTTTTCTTGCTTCGATCTGGTACAATACATAAGTACTGATCGTTCGGTTCCATGAGAATATTGGTACTACCAATATGGATTTTGTAGGTTCTCAATTTTCCTTTAACCACCAAGAATTTATCTTTAATTTCAGCTACTTTTCCAATCTTTAATCTTGGAATTAAAGTGGTTAAAATAGCTTTTCTGTTCTTAGCAATTTCAGATAAATCACCAAAAGAATAAGATGTCCAATAATCTCTGTAAGCAGGAATTCCACCCGAATCTTGCCAAGCTGGATCGTTTCCGACACTAGCAACACCCACAAACATATCTACATCTCGTAAAACTTCAGAAAAGGGAACAACTGGCACATCTACTAAATCTAGCACTTGATCTGTACCTGCTTTTATAAAGCGAATCTGATCTGTGGTTATGTAATTCCAAATACCAGTATCATTAAAGGCATCGTCTGCATTTAATTCATTCACCCAGTATTCTGCTCTTAATTCATATTCTGGCAGTTGAAGTGTTGCAGATTGATTATAAATTCCATCATCGTAAGCGCCCATGAGTGCATAACTCCAACCTCTGGTTTTTGCCAACATATTAAACTGATGCTGTTTGAGCACGTGTGCTGCCATTCTGTTGCTATAAGATTTGGTATTTACTTCAGCATCTGTAAGTATATACACCTCCCTGAAAGCCTGTTTTAAAGGTTGTTGGAATTTTTTGCCTATCAAAAAGTCTCTCCATTCTTTTACCTCTTCTACAGAATAGTTTGCTGGGTGCCAAAGTGTAACTGTACTATTTTCATTTGGTTGGAAAACCTCCCCTTTCTGGTTTAGCCACTTATTCTCAATAAAAATTCCCGTTTGTTCTGTTTCATCTGAGGTGAAAATCCATATAATTTTATGAGAAAGCACAGCCATTAAACCATGTTCGAAATAGAGCTTGGTGAAATTTTCCATGTTCCAGCTTCGGTTTTGCCTAAACATTCTATCTACACGGTCTCTTTGGGCAGTAAGTGTTTGCTCAATTTGTTTTTTTGCAAGTTTGAGCTTTTTGAGTTTTGCAGCATATTTTTCTTTGGCGAAAGCCGGAATAGACTTTTGGTAAGCACCATCTGGCTTAATCCATTTTAATATAGTTTTGCCAATTCCTGTAATTTCGATTTCGGCTTGGTAGTCTTCAAACTGAACTAGCTTTTTACCATCTGTGATATTGAAATCTTCAACAGCCATGTCTTCAATTTCTTGAACTGAAATGCCTCTAGTCTTGGCAGCTTCTTTCAAGTAATTGTCAATCATTTTTTGTGTATTGGCTTGTTTAATCCTCAGTTTTAATCTTGAAAGCTGACCGATTCCCGTTAGGCCTTTCGATCTATAAAGTACGAATAAACAAGCATTGCCAATGGCAGCAGCAGCAGGACCTTTACCCGGAATTTTTCTAAAACACCTTTCAGCTAATCTAGAAATGTTATTTAAAGTGTTGTCGTCATGAAAATGAGCACACATCCAAACAAAACCTTTTATAGCATCTGAGTTTACTGAGCTTAAAAATTCTGTTGAAGTGTAGGTGTATTCTCTATTACCATAATTGCTGGTGTGTTCTGTAGTTTTTTCTTTTAGTTCGTATAAGAAAACCAACCACTCGTTAACAGTTTTTTTAAACTTCTCTGCTCCTAATTCTTTAAAAATGAGATTGCTTTCTTTGAGGTATTTGTTAGACGGCTTACCTCCTTTAGCAGTATGTGCCATGGTAATTAATTGATACCAATATATTTTATCTTCTTCGCGAGCAGATTTAACTGTATTATTGGCAAACTCTTGAAAAGGGTCTTTACCTACAAAGTACACTGGTTTTATTTCCGATTCGCCATTTTTAGAGTTATAATAGATGTCGTCAATCTTGGCAATCCAGTTCATTTTATCTTTTTCATAATAGCCAGAAGGAACATCATTGAGTTTATTTTTTAATTCATCTAACTTATCAAAGAGTTCTTGTTCTACTTCTTTGTTTTTAAGCTGTCTGGCAAGTTGATTTAGAAACAAACCTACAGGCCATGAAAAAACAGATTGCCAGCTATTTTTTGTACTAGAGGTTAAAATATTGATCATGTTTATTGCCTGCTTAGAACTATAAACAATCTTAGTTCTGAAAAGATGATTTAGTAATTCATTGCAGATGTGGTTTACCTCATAGGCTTCATCGTTAGATGAATAATTGCCTTTTCTGTTTTTAAAATAACTGACTGACTGATTAATACAATAGTGTAGGAATTCAATTTTTTTATCGTTTTCCCACTCCTTTATTTCATCATTATAAATTGGAGCCTTGCTAGCTTTAAAATAATAAATATATCGTTGGGTCTTTTTAAATTCCTTTCTGCAGTCAAAAATGATTTTATCAAATTCAGACTCAGTTTGAGAGTAAGTTGTTTCTACATCAGATAGCATGTTTTTTATTGATTTTAGTATATCCATATCATCCTCCAACTAATGGTGTAAGTTTTAAAAAGCTAATTTTTGATTCTTGAGAAAGCATCACTTGTTCTTCTAAACTTTCTGCTTGTTGGTTATCTACCAAAACAAAGTAGGCATTCTTATTAAAAGCTTCGAGGGCGATGTAAACTTGCTTTTCACCATCGATTTTCTTTCTTGTTTTCATTTTGTAACCATTTAGCGTTTTTTCAGCTTCTGTTGGTTTTACAAGTCCATTGAAAACATCTGGAAGTTTGCTGTTGTAAATATCCACTTCCTGTAGTACTCTTTGTGTGATAATATCTTTTACCGTTACAGATTCTGATTCAAACTCAAGGTTGAGCTCATTTAAGGTTTCACCGGTAAAAGTTTCATCTTTAATAGTTACGATCATGGTGTTACAAGTTAATTTGATTCTATGTTATACATTAAACAACTTTAATGCTACTTGTAAAGAAAATGCGGCAGAACGTAAGCTATTTATGGAGTGATAATTTTTTCTGAAATTTTATTTAATCTTTGATTTTATTCTCATTTAGCCTTTTAGACTGTTTAATACACTTCTTTTGGTGCATTATCAAAATCGTCCATTTGCTTTTTTAATGCTTCGTAACTTTCTGTTCTCTTACGTTTTTTTTCTAAGGCTAGTAGTTTTTTATAAAGGTTAGTTTGTTGTTGAGATGAGAGTGGACTATCGTGAGGAAACCATAATTTCATAAATTGAAAATTGAACCAACAATTTGTAACATCTACATTTTCTAGATACAACAGGCAACTCCCTGTCTCATTTGGTATACATTTATCAAAGTCTAGAGGGAGTTCAAAGTTGGTATTTTTCAATTGTAAAATATCTGGTAGAATTGTACCTCTTAACCTTACAATTCCATTAAAGCTTACACTATCGAAAATTAACTGAGTGCCTAATTGAGCTGAATCTAGATTAAGCATTTTAGTAAATTTTACATTTGTGAAAACCAGAGAATCGGTTGCATACATATTATCAAATCTGGCTTCACCCATAATGCTTGTATTGCTAAAAAATGCCTTATTGATTTTACTTTTTAGCAACACAACATCATCTTTAAAAACAGTAGAGTTAAAATAAACAGATTCTGAAAGATTGCTCATCCAGAAAAGCGCTTCATCATTAAAGATGGCATTGGTAAAGTCTAAAACTGAATAGGTATTGATGTATCCGAAATCTGCTTTTTTACTGAAAGTACTATTCAAAAAATTACCTTTTGCCTTAAAGTTTACTTTTTCAAACTTAGTGTCTTCTTTAAAAATCGCATTTGAAAAGATCGCTTCTCGTGTAAATGTGGCATTTTTGAAATCTACTTCATCTTCGAAAACACAGCTATCACATTTAATTAAAAATAAACTTTTGTACCTGTAATTGACAGATCCGGTAAAGGTTCGCCCATTGGTATTGAGTGCAAATTGCGCAAAAGCCGATTGGAGGAATAAGCTTAAAATTATAAGCAAGCTAAAACGCTTGCATACTTGCTTTGCAGTTGGGGTAATGTTGTAAGTAAGAATAGTCATTTCATTATCTTCAGTATATATAATATTACAAAAATTGGTGAATTTTTGGAATCAAAATGAGATAAATTCTATGTTAGATTTTATACTAAATCAAAAAAGGTCAGAAAGTAAATATAACTTCTGACCTTTTTTGAAATTAAGCTCTGTGAACTTAAAGAAGATTATGATCTTTTCTCGAACCAAACGTTTCTGGCTCTGCCATTACTAATATAAATACCAGTGGCTCTACCTCTTTTATCCTTTTTGTATTTAATAATGCTTATTGGATATTTAGCATTGAGCACATCTTTTTTAATGTATTCCACTTCAGAATCTCCATGTCTTGGATGGTGAATTTGCAGTTTATTATCCACTATACTAATCCAGTAAGAAGTTTCTAGTTCTGGGCTGTAGAATTCGCCAACATAGCTTTGTAATTCTTTTGCTGTTGGTTCAGCAGTATCGAACTTAGCAGAAGTTACGGGTTCTTCATCATCTACTTTTACAGAGAGAGTTCCTACTTTTGTATCAAATGTATAGGTGATTTTAGCAGTTGAACCCACAAGTTGAAATTGATCATTTGCAACTGGAATAATTGCTTGACCAGAACGATTGCCTCTCGCGTATTTTAATGTATCATTTTCAACAAAGATTTTTTGTACATAGTTATCTTTATCATTCCAGTAAGAACCTTCGTATTTGGCTAATTCGTCATTAGCTATCTCGATGCCTTTTACCTGAACAATAGGCTCGTAATTTTTAGGAAGATCGAATAAAATATCACTTATTTTTTGAGCGAGTGAACTAGTGCCGGAAGTAGAAAAATTTGTAATAATAATAATGCTTACTTCTTTTTCTGGATAAGCTACAGCAATTGATCTAAAGCCACCAATAGAACCACCATGTTGGATCATCTTTACTCCTTTATACTTATCTACATTTACACCAAAAGCATATTTATTAGGTTTACCATTGTTAAAATTATCTACAGTTTGCATCATTTTAAATGCATCTTCCCAACCTTTTTGCGGAGTAATAAAGTTATTCATCCATTTAGTTAAATCGCTGGTGGTAGAGTGCATGTTTCCAGAGCCGATGTAACCCCAATATTCCACTTCTCTTTTAAAGCCTGCCTTTTTGCTGCCATCATAAGAAGTAGCATTATTTGGTACTATTCTGTTGTACTCATCTTCCACATAAGTGTCGAGCATACCAAGAGGATTAAAAACGGATTTTTGCATCCAGTCAACAAAGTTTTCACCAGTTACTTTTTCGATGATGTTGGCTAAAAACATGAAACCAGTGTTGCAGTATAAGTATTCCTCTCCGGGTTTAAAGTTAAGCTCTTTTTGTTTGAGCATAAACCTATCGAGGTCTTCATTCGTTCTCAAATCATCGCCTCTCCAACCGGCCAAGCCAAGCATTGCATGCAAACTTCTTAAGCCACTAGTGTGGTGAAGCATGTGTCTAATAGTAATGGTTTCTCCGAAATCTGGTAATTCGGGCATGTATTTTCTAATGTCATCATCTACAGAGAGTTTACCCTCTAAATGAAGTAAAACGATGCCTATTGCAGAAAACTGTTTAGAAACAGAAGCAATATTAAATCGAGTGCCAGTAGTGTTTGGCACAAGATATTCGAGGCTTGCTAAACCATATGCACTGTTAAAAATAGGTTTGCCTTTATAAGCAATTTCTACTGCCCCACCCGGATGGTTTGGTGTATTCCAATCCAGAAAAATGCTATCAATTTTATTAAGCTTGCTCTCATCTATCTGCGCAAATAGGTAGTTTGTAAGTAGTAAAGTGAATGTAATTAGGAGAAATCTTTTTTTCATAACCTGTATTGTAATTTTGTGTTTTAATGTAGATAGTTGTTGCATTCATTTTCGAAGCTAAAAATAACAATTTATCTCCAAGGAACTTACATCCAATTCGAAAGCAAAATCAAGCTTATTATAAAAAACCTAAAATTGGTTACAACTTTTTTAATTTACAATGGCTCTATTATATACAAGCTTGTAATGATCTGAAAATAAAATACATTTCTAGAAATAAGATTAGAAATGTACTAAGCTAATTTCAATTCAAATTTTAAGAAACTTATTCTAACACCTTTGCAAGATGTTATTACCCTAGCTATGTTTAAAAAGATAAAGTGTCAAGTAAAATCACAACTATTAAATTCAATGAAACTACGTGTTACTACAAACCTACAAATGATGTTTATCATAATCTCTTTACTTTTATTGAGTATGGGGAGCTTATATGCTAATCATATCAGAGGTGGTTATCTTACCGGAGAAAGAATTTCTGCTAATTCTCTTACATATAGATTTACTGTTTATTTATACAGAGATAATGGAGGTGTACCACCTCAACCGGGTACATTTGAATTTGGTTATTCTAATGCAGAACCAGAGTTGGTTGTTCCAGAATCGTTAGGGTTTATAGACGGCTATACAGACAATCAAGGTGATCCTACAGAAATATTGGTGTATCAAGTGGAGCATACTTTTCCTACAGAAGGTGAATATAAAGTAAGTTATTATGAACAAAATAGAAATCCGGCTGTAAGTAACATGTCTAATTCAGGGAATACAGCTTTCTTTTTAGAGTCGATATTTAATATAAACTCTGCATTGGGAATGAATACTTCACCCCAATTACTTAATAAAATATGGATGTTAGCATACCCAGGTAGAAAATTTACTTTTAATCCAATTGGCTATGATGCAGAAGGCGATAGTCTATCTTATAGATTTACTGTGTGTAAGCAAGGATTAGATGAAGAAGGTAATGCAGTAAATGTAGATAGTTATAAATATCCAGATCATCCTGATTTTAATGGTGAAAGAGAAGATGGCTCGGGGTCTGCTGTTTTTTTGATTGATCCTGAAACGGGTTTAATTACATGGGATGCGCCAGGAGACGTTGGTGAATTTACTTACGCATTTTACATAGATGAATGGAGAGATGGTGTACTAATTAGTTCTATTAATTGTGATTTTCAAGTCATTTCTTCTTTAGTGGAGGATGACATACCTTCTTCATTTACACCAGAAATAGAAAGCCCTTCTGATATTTGTTTAGATTATTACGATTCCGTATCAGATTTTATTCTTATCTCGAAAGCTTATGATTACCAGATAAAAAGTGAATTAATCGATCAGGGGAAGTTAATAATTACAGATAGTAGCTATGTAGAAAATAACGAAATAAGAAACTTACTTAAATTAGATTTAAATAATTTAACTAAAGAAGATATACAAGAAGATTCATATATCATTTCAATAAGTGCCAACAATTTGGTTGAAGTCTCCAAAGAGTGGAAAATTAAAATATTAGGTGAGGCACCTGCAGCACCAATTGGAGAGCGTGGTTTGGATAATAAAACGATTAATCTTTCTTGGGAATCTTACAACGATTCTACTGCTGAAATCATGAGTATTTGGCGTGCTGCGGGTTCTGTGCCAGATAGTATAGATTGTTTTGACTTTGAAGAAGAAGGTGCTGATTTTATTAAAGTAGGCGAAGTTTCAATTAACGATACCACTTTTATCGATTATAATGAAGGAATAGAATTTAAAGCACTTGATTACTATTATGTACTGATTGCCAATTACGCTGAGCCAAGTGGTGGTGAAAGTAAGCACTCCGAAATTTTGACTGTTGAATATACAGGCGACGTAAATAATGCTTCAATTAAAGGCACTGTATTTTACGATGGAAACCAAAATGGGATTTTAGATGATGGTGAAATTGGATTGACTGGTTTTAAATCCACACTGTTACCAGAAAACCTGATAACCATTTCCAATGAAAGCGGAGCAATTAATTATTCTGTTCCTCTAGGTAATTACGATCTGGGTTTAATTTCAGGAGAAAAATGGACATTTACCACAGACAGTACTTACCAAATTAACTTGGAGGAAGATGATGCTACTGATTATTTATTTGGTTTAGTTACTGTTGTTCAAGATACTGCTGTAGTACTAGATATAAATAACCCAAGGGTAAGGTGCCAAGAAGACGTAGTATATACATTGACTTATAAAAATAATAGTTCTTTTACACTAGACCAAAGTGAAATTACACTAAATTTTGACACTAAGTTCACGCTTATAGAAAGCTCTTTAACCCCACTCAGTTTTACGGATAGTACCATTATTTGGCAGATTGAAAATTTGAATCCTACAGAGCAAGGAAAGATAGAAATCACTTTTAAAGCTCCAGACTTCACAAATTTAGGGAACACGGTTGCCAATGAGGTTATTTTTGAAAATGAACTTATTACAGAAGAAAAGACTGTTACTCAAATTGTAAATTGCACTTATGACCCCAATGATAAACTGGTGACACCTACAGGAGTAAAAGGTGAGAATTATACACTCAAAAATGAATTTTTAGAATACACCATTAGGTTTCAAAATACGGGGAATGATACAGCTTATAATATCGAAATTAGAGATGAATTAGATAATGATTTAGATGTGTCAACATTTGAATTGGTGAGCCACAGCGATTCTCTTAACATTGAGATTAATAAATTTAATGAGTTGATCTTTAACTTCGATAATATTTTCTTACCAGATAGCAATGCTAATGAAAAAGCAAGCCATGGTTTTGTAAAGTATCGAATTAAACCAAAAGAAAATCTTCCAGATTTTACTGAGATTACTAACACTGCTTATATCTATTTTGATTTTAATCCGGCAATCGCAACTAATACTACATTAAACACATTGGTTGATTTTATTCCACCAAATGCACCAGAAAGTTTAAGTTATTCTAATGTTTCAGCAACTTCAGTAGATTTAAATTGGATACATGAAGATGATACCGAAACAAGCTTTATTTTAGAAAGGTCAGTAGACTCTTTTTTCTCAGTTATAACAAGTTTCATTTTACCTGCAAATACTACTTCTTATAGAGATACTACTTTAAGTCCAAATACCACTTATTCCTATAGAATGAGAGCGTACAATAATAGCGTTCCATCACCATATAGTAACACATTGACTATTTCTTTGGTTACTTCTACAGATCAGCAGGAAGACAATATTGAGTTTATGGTTTATCCTAATCCGGCAAGTACAATACTTTATATTGCAGCTAGCCATTTTGAGCAAAATAGTTTTGTCTATCTCAGAAATATGGTGGGCGAAGTAGTTAAAACCAAAACAATATCAAGCAATAATCATAGAGATGAAATTCAATTAGATATAGCAAATCTACCAAAAGGATTTTACATGTTAGAATTCCATTCGGGTAATAGAAAATACTTTAAGAAAGTGATTGTTGAGTAAGAATGACAGCCTCCATTTTGGAGGCTTTTTATTTTAATTCGCAGTATCCACCAAAGATTTTCGACTATGAGTTAAAACATACCGCATTCTTTCTATTTGGTTATTTGTGAAAGTATTCATGCAAATATCACTTGTCCAATTCATGTAGTTTTCTATCATTACATCTTCTTGGTTACAACCTTTAAATGAAGTGCAACCAGACACAAAAGTATCTACAGCAGGTGTATCGTCGCAATAGTCGTTGTTATCACAATCTTTACCACCCCATGGATGTAGTAAGCCTAGGTAGTGGCCCATTTCGTGAGTTAATGTTCTGCCAAGGTTATAATCACTTTCAATATCAGATTCGCCGAAATGTGCGTGGTTGATAATAATGCCTTCTGCATAAAATGGCTCTCCCCCACTAAATAGCTCATTGCCGGGTAAGTCGGTATCAGGGCCGGTAGCTTCTCCTAAATAAACATCAATACCAGACTCTGGGAATGGTGCTGTCCAAATGTTTACATATCTTTTATAGTCCCAATAATTAAAATTTGCAAAGTAATCGAAGCCCCAAGCCTCAAGTGGATTATTTACTTCTTGGGAATTTATTCTTACGATTCCATTTGTTGGATTTCCCTCTGGGTCAGTTTGTGCCAGTTTAAACTGTATTCTTGCATCATCACTTATTGGATTTGAGTTAAACCCTCTGGTACCAGCTTTTCTTCTAAAATCGTTGTTTAAACTTTCAATTTGCTTTGCAATTCTATCATCAGATAAGTTTGGGCCTGTTCCTATAGCTTCTCCATTATGGATTATGTGTACAACAACATTAATTTCAAAAATCTTTTGCTCAGGTGATGGGTTAAGTTCTGTTTTCTCTATTGGTTCTGTTTCACATGAGAAAAGACTTATAAAAAGGAGAATGGTTAAAGTATTTTGAGCAGCTTTTTGTAGAATCATAACTTTAAAAAATCATTTCTACAATTGTATTTGAACTGAGCTTAAGATAGAAAAATAGCGGGTGTACAAAATGTGAACAGTAAAGGTTTTTATCACAAAATAGTGGTTATAAGCTTTCTGTTAGGGTTTGTTTTGGCCTTTTAATGACCTAAATGAGCCTTTGAAGGAATTTGGGTATTTATTGAAAAAGTAGTGGATTTTTAAAAATTTCAATGATTTGATATTTAAAATCTCAGAGCTATTTTACAAACTCTGAGATTTCTTAAATTTATCATTCTTCTTTCAAGCCAAAATCGAAGGCAATGATATTACAAAACTTACCTGGAGTTCCATCAGGTTGAGTTGTTAAATAACCGATGGAAACTTGTTGTGTTTCTGTCACTGTAAAATCAAAGCTAAGTTCTGTAACAGGTCTATTAAATACCTGAACTGAGCCCATGGCAGTATTTACCTCTGCTACATTTGGCAAACTATCTCCTACTGCTGCCACCAAATAAGTTTGGTCGGCATCTGTAAGGTTGGTGTCTCTTAATTCTGAAATTTTAAAAGTATAGGTTGCAGGTTCTAATGTAAATGTTTGCCAGATTTTTCCATTGGTAATTGGTGGTGCTCCCCAACCAGATTCAACATTAAATATGTTGCCATTCCATTCGTCCCAACCACCAAAACCATCGTGGCTTTGCACATTTTCGTTAGATTGCCAATCTGCCAAAGTTCCCCAACGACCAGAAATCGCTGATGCAGCAAATGGCACTTTGCTGTTTTTTAATTGAGGAACGACCTTCACTTCGTATTCTTGAAAAGCCACTGCAAACGTATCCAAACTATTTGATGTTGGTTTAAAGATCGTTCTGTACTGAATTGTAGTACTTTTAGTTAAGCCTTCTAGTACAGTAGTGGTTTCTGTAACTGGGGTTTGTATTGTATAAGTAGAATCACCAACAGTATATATTATCTCTGTGTATTCTGCACCAGTAGAAGCATCTATTTGCGCCCAGTTAATGGTGGTGTTCGTCTCATTAAAAATCAAATCTGTAAACAATCGGTTTCCCAATTTTCTGCGATAAGCTTCTCCAAAAGATGAACCTACTGCATTGGTTGGAACAGAAATATTTCCGGCTTCATCGTAAGTATAAATCTCAAAACTGTGTACACCTTCTATTACTTCAAAGGTATTTTCTATATAAGTTTCACCAGAACCTTTATCTATATTAAACTCAACGGAATCTTCATTACTATTCCAAAAAGCTTTGTACTTTACCACATTGGGGTCTGCACTTAAAATCCCAGTTAACTGTACTCTGTTTTTACCCGGAATAATTTCAACGCTTTTCATTTTTCCCGGATAAAGGATTTCTCCTCCTTCAATATATTCCTTAAAACTATCCCACTCTGAGCAAGAAAAAAGTGAAAACACCAAACAGCTTACAGCGAATATCGATAGCTTTATCTTATTAAATATTTTATAGTTTTTCATATGAATATCTTTTAAATGCCCGCATTTGATTTATCTTGGATCACCATAAAACCCTAGTTCATTAATACTTTGTGCAGTACCACCAGCATAGTTTTCTAGACACCTAATTCTGATGTATCTCACTTTTGGGGCATTAATATCTAACTCGAAGTTAAAACCTGCCTCACCAGCAGCTCTGTCTTCTGGTGTATCTTGCCCGTATGGTGAGCCAGATGGCTTTTCTAATGTATAAGCACCTAGCATAATCCAGCTATCGTCTAAAGCGCCATCTAAAGAAGGATTGCTTGAACCATACACTTCGAATTGTTTCATGGTGGTGAGATAGAAAAACTGAGATGGGTTTAACTCTGGAAATGGGCGATACCAAAACCTACTCAATTTTGCGTTTATACCTAAATCGATTGTGATCATATGTGGGTCTGGCCCACCTGCTGTTTGATAAGTAAAACTGGTATAAGGCCAGCCAAGTCTGTCGTCCCAAGCGTACTCTAATCTGGCACCATTTGTAACCTGTGGTGCATCTCCTGGTAATACAAATGCTTCAAAGTTTTCTTTAGAAAGCTCTGTTTCAAAAATAGGCTTTACTGTTTTAGTAAGTGTATCAGTGGTGTTTCCCCATTTATCTTTCACATAGATTTTAAATTGATAATCGAGTGTATCTAACCCTCTAATTTTAGAAGAAATATCGGCTAAAGAGCTATATATACTTTTAAAATGATCTACTTCAAATTCGTTAAACTCATTTCTTTCCAGAATTAAAATGGAGATATCTTCTTCATGTTCGTTGTTTGCACTTAAGTTGTATCCTCCAAATGCATTTATAACATCGATACTTCTAAATACTTTCCAGATTGGCGCTTCTAATGGTTGTATTGTTGCAAATACAGGTTCAGAAGACACTTCACTCCTACTAACAGACACAATTTCAACATCGTGAGTGAGTGTATCGGCAAAGCCTTCTATTAGTAACTCGTCTGAGAAATAAGAAGATTTTGCTTCGTGAACTTCACCGTTAGAAAGCGTATAAGTTGCTTTTACATACAATAGATTACTGTCGTCTGGAAGTGTGTAAGTTATGCGGGCTTTACCCGGAAGATTTTCTACTGTTACTTCTGAAACTTGTTGTGGAATAGTTCCATTTGTAGTGGTAGGTTCTCTAAACTCTAATTCTTCGTCGCATGAGATAATAACAATGGCGACTACGAATATATAAGTCAATATTTTTAATTTATTTACTTTCATTTTCATCAATGCTTTTATTGAAAAAATTAATTACCAAAACTGATTTACTGATAGCTGATTACCACCCGGGGTTTTCAACCAGATTTGGATTTCTTCTTATATCGTAGTTGCCAATTGGCCACAAATAGTCTCGCGGAGTAATAAACTCTTGTGTAAATATTACTCTTTCGGTGTTGTAGGTTTCTGAAGTCTTGCCATAGATGTTTAAACCAGTAATATCTTTGTTTAACTCTTCGGCAGCTTTTTTCCATCTGCGTAAATCCCAGAAACGTTTTCCTTCAAATGCCATTTCGATCATTCTTTCTTGATGGATTATTTCTCTTAGTCCATCTTGCGTTGTGTATTTTGATGGGTTATTGGAATAAGTACTCCACGACTCTGCAACACCTTCTAATCCAGCTCTACTTCTTACTCTATCTAAATATTCGATAGCAACAGTAGAAGCCGGCTCAGCCTCGTTGAGTGCTTCTGCATACATTAAATACAAGTCTGCCATTCTAACTTCTGGCCATGGGTAACTTAACCAACTAGGATCAGTAGAACCTGAAGTCGAAGACTCCCAGTGTACCAGTTTCTTAACAAAATAACCTGTTTCGTTCCAGTTAGTAAAATGACCATAACCGGCAGACTCGGCATTTTTACTTTCGATGTGATAGTTTTCTTGATCATTGCCATTGGCATTTCCGTCTTTCATGTACCACATACCACCATCGAATCCCAAGTCTGCGTAAAAGCGTGGTTCTCGATCAAAATTTAATCGGGCTGTTTCAAAAGAAGGGTAGATATTGAATTTCTCTTCTGTAGTGGCTATTCTTAAAGAAAGATAATCGCTAAAATCCAGTGTTTTATCTTCTTCAATAGGAACCCCATTTTTGGAATAAAACATTTTGGCAAT
This sequence comes from Chondrinema litorale, assembly GCF_026250525.1. Classification (GTDB taxonomy): domain Bacteria; phylum Bacteroidota; class Bacteroidia; order Cytophagales; family Flammeovirgaceae; genus Chondrinema; species Chondrinema litorale. The sequence goes on along the minus strand of NZ_CP111050.1, from coordinate 211,615 downwards.
TTTGATTGGGACAGCCCATATTCCTCCTAAAACAAATCTACTGGTTGAGGTGCCTGTTCCTCCAACCATAGGTGGCATCGCCAAGTTATGGTTAAAGAAGTAACTATTAGAAAGCCCCCAAACTACTTCTTCGTTCCACCTTTCGGTTACGGCATTTCTTATACTTAACTGCGTTTTTGTAGTGTCGCTCAAGTTAAGTACATCATTGGTATATTCGTACAAGGCATGTCCGTTTTGTTCGGCAGATTCAATGGCTACTTTAATGGCATCTCTTGCTCGTTCCCACTTTGTTACATCATAAGTAGAATTAAATAATTGTACGCCTTCTTTGTCTGTAAAATTGGCATAATCTGTATTTCCATTAAACAAAGGACTAGCAGCATATAACAATGTTTTAGCTTTTATGGCTAATGCAATGGGTTTGGTAATTCTGCCAAACTCTGTGTTTTCGGCGATAATTCTTTCAGGAAGGTTTTCCAGTGATTCATCTATAGAATTGGTGATAAAGTTTACTACTGAATCAACCGGCATTCTGTGTGCTGTTGGCTCTTCTGTAATTTCTTGTACACCATCCATAATTGGAATAGGACCATACATCCTAAACAAATGATAGTGATAATAGGCATTTAAAAATTTAGCCTCTGCTAACCATCTTGCTCTTTCGTTTAAACTCAAATCTGGAGCATTGTTTTCATCAGATATTTTTTCGATAAAAGTATTACAGTGGCGCATACCTGTGAATATTTTGAGCCAATCGTAACCTGCTCCACCACCTTTGTTGGTGCCTGCCCATTCATTAAAATATGGGTTATCGGTGTTTTGCTGACCCATTGCAATTCTAAATGCGGCATGCCACTGACCTTCTGTAGCTTGTGGTAAAATGATTTCGTCGGCGCCCATCATTCCTACATTATACCAGCCATCTCCATGTTTTGGTAAGTATGAATAGCAGGTAAAAAGATATTTTTCAGCCTCATTTCTTAAAGTAAAGGCATTATCTATAGTTGCAACATTATCGGGAACTATGTTCAAATATTCTTCACAAGAATAGAATATTCCTGATGTGAATAGAAGAATGATAGTGGATAATTTATATATCGGTTTAATAGCGAATTTTCTGAATAGAGTTTTAAATGCCTTTGAGCATTTTTCGCTTGTTTGTATGCTGTTTTTCATAATATAACTCAAATTAGAAGTTAAGTGAAAAGCCTAAGTTGTATGTTGACTGAATCGGATATTTCAAACCGTTTCCTCCCATCTCCACATCCCATAAGTCAAATTTGCTTAGAATAAAAAGGTTGGTGGCAGAGAAATAAACCCTCATGGCTTCTATGCCGATTTTTGGTATTTCGAAATTGTAACCTATATCCACACTTTTTAATCGAATAAAACTACCATTGCGCATCCACCAAGTAGATTGAACATTATTAGAATTAACTAAACCAGTACTAAACCTTGGCCAGAATGCATATAAGTCTCTGTTTTCTTCAGACCAATGATCATCTGCAATAGCTTGCAACAATCCTCTTTGATATACCCTATTTACATTATTTTCATTATAGTCTTGTTGATATTTAAAGAATGGTTGAATGGCATAAGGATCAATAAAGAACGTTGAACGACCAGCCCCTTGGAAGTAGAAATTAAAGTCGAAATCTTTATAAAAAACAGAAGCTCCAAAACCATATATAATCTCAGGTTGAGTAGGAAAACCAATAGGCACTACATCATCAGAATTTACTACGCCATCACCAGTTACATCTCTATATTTGATGTCTCCTGCCTTTAGGTTAGTATAACCAAATTGAACGGGTGAGTTAGCTACTTCTTCATCATCTACAAAAAGCCGTTCTGCAATATAACCCCATTGCTGGTTAAGCGGCTGGCCTATTCTAGATAAATGTGCTAGGTTTTCTTGAAATGCAATTTCATCAATTTTGATGGCTTTACTAGTGGCATAGGTAAAGGTACCTCTTAAACTTATATCCAGATTTCTGTTTATACTTTTATTAATCGTTAAAGATAAATCAACGCCTTTACTTTCTGCCTTACCATAGTTTGATCGTGGTGTAGCCATCAATCCTGTGGCATTATCTGTATAAGAAATTGCTTGAAGTATTTGTGAACGCTCTTGCTTAAATACATCCGCAATTAATTCTATGGAGTTATTAGCTAGGCCTAAATCTATACCTAAATTAACTTGTCTAGATTCTTCCCAAGTAATATCATCATTAGAGTATCTTGATATAGAAACGCCATTTCTGTAATATTCAGCTGCACCATCGTTTTTACCAAATACAGCACCGTAATCACCATTGTTCAAATTTACATTTGAGAGGTAAAGAAATCTTTCGTCTTTTTCGCCTATTTGGTCATTACCTACTACACCATAAGTAGCTCTAAATTTTAGGTTTGAGATTACAGGCAGCAATGGCGCAAAAAAGTTTTCTTTTGAGATATTATATGCCAAACCTGCAGATGGGAAGAACCCAAATCGGTTTTTCTTGGCAAATCGCTCTGAGCCATTATAGCCAAAATTTAGCTCGACCATGTATTTGTCGTTATAACCATAGGTGAATCTACCAGAAACGCCCATATTTCTACTTGGTAAAGATTCGATAAGTGTACCCGGGTTTCCTATTTCGTAATGAGAAATATAAGAAAGTAATAAGCCACCAACAGAATGTTTGGCATTAAAAATTTGGTTATATTCTAAAGCACCTTGTAACCAAAACTGAGACTCTACAGTTTTGTCTCCTTCATTATAATTGAGATATTCTGTACCGGTTGTACCTAGTGAGTTTTGGCCTCCATCGTTTAATACTTGTAGGTTATAATTGCCATCGCTTGGGTTTATAATGGCTTTATAATAGAATGGATTGTAAAAACGATTTTGACTTACAAATGATGTCCTTTTTAAATAAGTCATTCCTCTAAACTTAAGCCCATCTGTTATAAACTTTAAGTCTTGTTTTACCTCCAACTGAGGGTTTAAGTTTGACCTTTTATAGGTTTGGTACCCTTTTACCATCTCGGCATAAGGATTTGCAAATAAAACCCCTGTTTCTTGTTGGTTGTTACTCAAAACTTGTTCTGAACCGAAAAGCGGATGATTTACATAAGGCAACTTTTCTTTTGGGTACACTGCCGGAAACATTACTGGGTTAGAGTTAAGCGCATTATAAAAAGCAGCTCCACCACCATCAATTGGTCCTCTATAATCGTCAAACTGGCCATACACCCTTAAAACTAGTGTTGTGGTGTTAGTAATATCTAAGTCGATATTTGACCTCACAGAGTAATTATTTAAAGTAATGTTGTTGTTAAAATCGTTGATAGGGTCTACTCTTAGAATTCCATTATCGCGATTATAAGTACCTGCAATAAAATATCTGGCTTTTTCGGTACCGCCACTCATGTTTAAGTTAAATGCCTGATTGTATGTATAATCTTTCAGCAGTTGATCTATCCAATTGTTGTCTGGGTACAAATACTGATCATTCCCGGCCATGGTGTTATTAATCTTATTTTGGGTATAAGGCTCAATACCGTTTTCGGTACGTGTAGTATTTGCCTCGTTTTCCAGATTCATATAGGTGATGTTATCAGCCAGATTGAAGTTTTTGGTATTGGTAGAAATCCTGTTTTCCATTCGGAAAAAGAATCTAGTTTTACCTTCTAAACCCAACTTGGTATTGATCAACACTACCCCATTTGCACCTCTAGCTCCATAAATGGAACTTGCTGCTGCATCTTTCAATACCGAAAAATCAGAAATATCATCTGGTTGCAAACGAGCCATATCTGTCACCGTAGATTCAATACCATCTATCAAAATTAGTGGGTCTCTTTTACCTGTTCCAAAAGTGGATAAACCTCTAATAAAGAAAGTAGAATTATCTGTGCCTAAACCTGGCTCACCACTTTGCTGAAAAGAAATTATACCAGAAACACGACCAGCTAATGCATTACTTAAGTTGGAAGATGGCGTTTTTAATTGCTTTACATTTACAGAAGCTACTGAGCTTACCAAACTGGCTTTTCGCTGCTCACCAAATCCAACTACTACGATTTCTTCTAGTTCTTCTAGATCGGCTTTGAGTGAAATATCTATGTTTGTTTGGCTGTTTACTTCTACTTCTTGAGGTATAAAACCAATATAGCTGAATTGCAAAATATCGCCATTCTGAGCCGAAATATTATATTTACCATTTATGTCTGTAGTGGTACCATTCGTAGTTCCTCTAATTACGATGTTTACACCGGGCAATGGTTCTCCATCTTCTTCGGCGATTACAGTTCCAGAAATTCTAATCTGTGGTACCAGTTCTTCTGAAGTTTCTTCTTTTACAGAGAACTCCCACATCTTCCGTCTATCTACAAATATGCTGGAATTAACCCTTTTAAATTTTAGGTTAGTTTGCCGAGCTAAATCTTTTAGCACAGTGGCTAGCGATTCATTTTTTGCCTCAAGAGAGATTTTATCGGTGTCTTTGATAGTACTTTTAAAATAAGCGAACTTAAAGCCTGTTCTCTCTTCTATTTTATCAAGTACATCAGTTAAAGATGTATTATTACATTCGACAGACAAGTAAATATTTTCAATGCTCTGCCCGTTGCCTTCTTCGGCAAGTAGTAGTGTGGCCAGCATACATTGAATTGCAATACCCCAAATTATATATTTGGATACCATAATAATTTGTCTATAAATTTTCAAAATCATATTTTTAATGGATTTAGTGAAAAACTAAGTTGCTAGCCCAGTGTACATCGCCGCCAAGCCAATTGTACATTGGGTTTTTTTATTAAATCAAATCCCGAAAAGATATAGACTTTAACCTGTTGAGTAAGAGTAGTTTAAGTAGTTTTTTCTCATAATCATATTAATTTATTTAAAGTGAATGTTTACAATTTTGCCATTAATTTTATAATCGAACCCAGCTGAAAAGCTGAGTCCTTCTAGTACATTAGAGAGTACTTCGTTTCTAAACATGCCAGAAAATTCTTTTTGTGTCGATTTTTTTCCTTCAAAGCGAAACTCTACACCATACCAGTTTTCTAATTTGTGCCACACTTCGTCAATCGAAGCATTTTTATAGTAAAGTATTCCATCTTTCCACGAAAACATCTCATTAGGGTCAAAGGCAACTTTTTCAAGTTTTTGGTCTCCCACTTCTACCATTTCGTTAGGCAACAAATCTATATTTTGATTATCTGTCGCCACATTCACTTTACCTGTTAAAACAGCAATGTATTCTTTGTTATTTTTAGGTAATGCTCTCACTGCAAATGATGTCCCGAGTACTTTCACTGTTGTTTTAGGTGCAATTACCTTAAAAGGCTTTTTATCGTCGAGTTTTTGTACTTTAAAAAAAGCTTCTCCTTTCATCTTTACAATTCTTTCTTTGCTTTCTAAAAAGTTTGTAGCAAAACTGATAGAAGAATTAGAGTTGAGGTACACCATAGAACCATCTGGCAAAGTGGTCCATTTTTTCATACCCTTCTCTGTGGATATTGTTCTAAATTTTGTGTTATCGGCTATGGAAGTGTTATTTCTTTGGTAAAAAGTGTAGACAGCTATAATAATGAAAGGAAGTACCACTGCGGCTACACGCATTAAAAGTCCTGTATTTATTGTAAAGTTACTTTTTGGTGATTCTGCTTTGGTAGATAAATGTAGCTTTGTCTGAATCTCATTCCACATTTTTGATTTATCAGTCTCATTGTCGAAATCTTCCTGATGGTCAATGTTTTGCCACACATCTTTAACATAATCTGCTACATCAGATTTATTGGATTCTTCTGCCATCCATTCATGAAAAGCGGCTAATTCATCTTCTGTACAGGTTCCGTTTTGTACTTTGCGTAATAATTTCTCGATAGTTTGCGGTGCCATTTCTTTGTGTTTATTATAAATACACCGATTATGAAACTACCCCCCAAAAGAATTTTAATTTTTTTTAAATTTTATAAAAAAAACACCTTAAAGCTAATTGCCTAAGGTGTTCTAACAGTGTATGTATTGGTACTATAAAGTGAAAATTCTAACTAAGTAATAGGAATAGGCTTAATATAGCAGAAGAATATTCTGCTTTTGTTAAGTATTCACGAATGCTTTTTAAAGCCAAGCCAATCTGATTTTCTACAGTTTTATCGCTAATTCCTAAATGTTTGGCAATTTCTTTATTAGACAATCCCTGCTTTCTACTCATAATAAAGATTTGCTTTCTTTTTTCTGGTAATGTCGAAATGGCTTTGTCTGAAAGTTCTTGTAGTTCTTTATAAACTAAGATGTCTTGCGCATTTTGCTTGGTTGTGTTGTGCTCAGAAACTATTTCTACATTTCTTATTTTAACCTTAGCTCTAATTTTGTTTAGAATAACTCTTTTGGCTATAATAAATACAAAGCCATTAAAGGAATGCTTCTCATCAATAAGCACTTTTTTATCCCATATTTTCAAGAAAATGTCTTGTACTACTTCTTCTGCCTCTTCTTTATTTTTTAAGAAGTGAAATGCAAATTTAAGAAGATCAGAACAGTATAAATTATAGATGGTTTGGAAAGCATCTACGTCTCCCCTTTTCATCTTTCTGATGTAGTCGATATCAATAGCTAATAATTTCATTTTCATATAATTTCAATACCTCACCACTTCAGTTTAGAGAAGTAGAAAAAGTAAATCGTTAAATAATAATAATGATTATTAGTGATAAATTTAAATTTTTGGTCTTAATTAGAAACTAATTCTTTTAAAGAATGGGAAAATACTGCTAGAGACTTCTTCGTAATTTTAATGCAAAAACTAGTTCTAAGTCGTTTTGAGAGCTGTAAGTCTCGGATAAATACAATTTGAAAAAAAACTGTATTTTTTACACATATTTTTTCATCTCAACAGGAAATTAGAGAGGAAAAGTCTCGTATTAAATTTTACGAGACTTTAATTTTTTGAATTAAGCTTTGCTAATCTGGTTAACTCCTTCGAGTAATTTTTCAATGTCATTTGTACCAATATAAAGGTTTGGTGTTACCCTAATGCCGGCATCTCCACCGGGTAAATCTCTTCTTACTGTAAACACACCAAAGTCTTTATAAAGCCTATTTATGGTTTTGTTTACATCCATATTATTCAATTTAAAAGTGGCAATGGCACAGCTTCTTTCAGGAGCTGTTGGTGTGAGCATTTGTGCATTGGGCATGCTTTCGATCTCTTTAGACCAGTAGTTTTGTAAATATCTCAATCGAGCTTCTTTTACTGGTAGTGTAATCATATTATTAAACTCAGCAGCAATGGGCACAGTAAGGTAAGTGGGTGCTGAGATTGTACCAAAATGCCCAAGTTTATAAATACTGTCTTCTGATTTGGTGTTGTCTCCAAACATGGGGCTCAAATCTTTTATTCTGTCTTTTTTTACGTAAAGCATTCCCATACCAAGTGGAGTACTAAACCATTTGTGGAGGTTTACACCCACGAAATCGCAGCCTAAATCAGGAATTTTAAAATCGAGATGGGCAAAGCTATGGGCTGCATCAACCATTACATCAATTCCCTTTTTCTTAGCCATATCGGAGATAGCTTTTACGGGCATTACTTGCCCGGTTAGGTGGATCATGTGGGTTACAAGTATGCACTTTGTTTTATCTGTAATGGCATCTTCGTATAATTTTACAATCTCGGCATCGCTCTCAGGTATAAATGGAATCTCAATTTTATTAATCTTAATGCCTTTTGTTTTCTCAAGCATTTGAAATGCTTCAATCATACTTGGGTAATCTTGCATGTGCAGAATTACTTCATCGCCAGCTTTTAAAGAAATCCCTTGAATTAAAATGTTAAGCGCTTCGGTAGCATTTCGGGTAATTAATATTTCATCAGCTCCAGTTCCAGAAAACTCAGCCAAAGTTTCCATAATGGGTTTGTAGTCTTCTTTGTAAAAATGATTTCGGGTATAACCTGAGTTTTCTCTGTTTACTTTTTTAATAAATTCGCAGTAGGCATCTACCACCATTTTAGGCTGCACGCCAAATTGCCCATTTTCCAGATTGATAAATTCGTCTGATATATCGTAATGATCTTTTTTAAACTCTTTCCAAAAGGTTTCATCTTTCACTTTGTCAAGGTTGAATTGCCCTTTCCAGTTTTTAGTTTTGGAAGTAAGTTTTTCAAAATCTCGGGCTCCCATTAAAGGCAAAGCCATAGCACCTGTAGTAATTTGTTTCAGTAGCGTTCTTCTTTTCATTTTTTCAATTGGTATGTTGATTTCGACGAAGTGATGATCTGATAGTATTACTATGGCTTATTGGTTTTGGCCTATTTTTATGTTTAGTAAATTTATTAAAATTCTCTCTTAGGTGATGAACTTGAAAAGCATAATATAGCTGTATATGGCAATATCTTGGAAGAATCTGAAACTATAGTTTCGGATTCTAGGAAATGCCGATACTATTTTGGTTTGAATTTTTTAATAGGGTTACCCATCTAAGTCGCAGCACAAATAATTTGACTGTAAGTTTTAGATTTAGCTTCTACCATTCTTTCAAGTAATTTATCCAGAATGGTTTCTCTAAAATTCCTTCGGTTAAATCTAAAGAAATATTCGTTTAGGTAATCATTCAACAACCTTTTATCGCAATAGGAATGTGTGCCTCTCAACCAATTTTTCAAATTCCTAATTTGCAGGTGTAACATGGTGAAGTTTTCACCCTTGTTTGATAACTGTGAACGCATGTTTTTGTATAACTTTTTGATAGGTTTATATCCACTCCATCCATCTGTAACTATGGCTGCTTTTTTACTTATATGATCTTTGAATATAGGATTTAAGCTCTTAGCACTATAGTCTTTTATGGGTTGAGCATACCCTCTACCTGCATTGCCTTCTCTATATTCAATGGCAATCACTACTCTTACTTTTTTGTATGAATGGCTGCGACCTTGTTCTCCTTCTTGGGGAGTACCTATCTCAAACTCATCTACATGCACCTGATCCACTAAGGGAAACTTTTTGCTACTGCTCATAGCCTGTTGCACCTTACGTCTAAATAACCAGGCTGTTGTTTGTCTAACACCAAAACGTTGGGCTAAATGAATACTATTAGCACCTTTTTTATTGGTAACTATCTCATAAACCATGGCAAAGGCTGTGTCTATACCGAATTTTAACTTATGGAATAGGGTATGAGCTGTGGCAGATTCATCATAACCACAAGCTGTGCATCGTTTACTAAAATCTTGTTTGCCTTTACAAAAAGTAGTATGCCTACATTTTCGACAATGGTATCCATCACTCCATTTCTGATCATGTAAATACGCTAAACACTGTTCTTTTGTCCCAAACCTTTTTTTAAATGCTTTTTCTGTTAATCCTTTATCTATTTTCATCTTATATATGCTTATTTTAAGCTAAGATAATCCTGTAGATCGTATGGGTTTTACAACCTTGAGATTTAAATGGGTAACCCTATTTTTTAATTTTAAAGATTCTTAAACTATTAAGGTATGATACAGAAAAGCGAAACGATAAATGAGTTTTATAAAAGAGTTTCTTTAAGAGATGTTGGTGTAGAAACGGAGCCTCAAGCCAATAAAGAATGGGGGCATTTTAATGTGTATAAGCGAAATGAAATTGCTTGTAAAAATTATACGCCTTATAACCGAAGAGACTTTTATAAAATTTCGCTTGTAATCGGTAAAGGTATGCTGTATTATGCAGATAAATGGCTCAAAATTGATAGAAATATTTTACTGTTTTCTAATCCAAATGTTCCATATTCGTGGGAAGCAACTTCCACTGAACAATCGGGTTATTTCTGTCTATTTACAGAGGATTTTGTAACTTCTAATCATCAGAGTGACAGTATTTTGCAATATCCATTGTTTAAGGTTGGAGGAAATCCAGTGTACTTTATAGATGATGAACAAACACAAAAAGTGAGCAAAATCTATGAAGATATGATGGCTGAGATGGAAACAGGTTATAGGTATAAATATGATCTGATAAGAAGTTACATGAACCTGATAATCCACGAAGCATTAAAAATGGAACCGGCAGATTCTTACCTAAAACACAAAAATGCGGCTTCAAGAATTACCTCCATGTTTCTTGAATTATTAGAAAGGCAATTTCCTGTTTCTTTAGAATATACCTTACAGCTAAAAAGTGCCAACGACTTTGCCGACAGGCTTTCCGTACATACCAATCATTTAAACAGAGCTGTAAAAAAAATAACTGGCAGAACGACCACAGAGCACATTACTAGTAAAATCATTCAAGAGGCAAAAGCGATTCTAAACCATACAGATTGGAATATCGCTGATGTGGCTTATTGTTTGGGTTTTGATGATCCCTCCTATTTCAATAACTTCTTTAAAAAGCAAACCAGCATTACGCCTAAGACATTCAGAAATTAAAACAATATAAATTAAAACTGTTTGAATTTTACAATTTTTGGTTTGAAATACTCTACTACTTCAGTTCAACTTGCAAGTACCTTTGGCATATTGAATCACTAACCAAATTGTAATATGAAATACAGGAAATTGGTAAATACCGAAGAGCAACTTTCGGCCATTGGCTTGGGTTGTATGGGAATGAGCTTTGCTTATGGCCCCAGAGACGATAAACACTCCACTGAAACATTAGAGCATGCATTAGAAATTGGATTAAACTTTTGGGATACTGCCGATATGTATGGCATTGGCCATAATGAAGAGTTGGTAGGTAAAGTAGTTCAAAAGAATAGAGACAAGGTTTTTCTCGCTACAAAATTTGGCTTTAGGGTAGATGATGCTTTCGATCCGAAAGACATGAAAACCTACAAAACTTATTTTGATAGCAGACCAGAATATGTAAAACAGGCTTGTGAAGCAAGTTTGAAGCGTTTAGGAATCGATACGATTGATTTATATTATAGCCACCGAGTAGACCCAAATGTTCCTATAGAAGAAACTGTTGGTGCGATGGCAGAATTAGTAAAAGAAGGCAAAGTTCGTTATTTGGGACTTTCAGAAGCTTCACCAAGCTCTTTAAGAAAAGCCAACGCAGTACATCAAATTACAGCATTACAGAGTGAATACTCATTATTTACAAGAGATGTAGAAGCTGAGATTTTGCCAACTTGTCGCGAATTGGGCATTACATTTATTCCTTATAGTCCACTTGGTAGAGGTATGCTCACTGGAACCATTAAAGAAGCACCTAAAGGTGATGATGATTTCCGTAGAGGTTTGCCGCGTTTTCAAGAAGAAGCATTTCTCGAAAACAAAAAACTGGTTGATAAACTAGAAGAAATTGCTACTAAAAAATCTACTACTGCTGCTCAGTTGGCTTTAGCATGGTTACTTGCACAAGGCGAAGATATTATCCCGATTCCGGGTACGAAGAAAATCAAGTATTTAGATGAAAATGCTGCATCTGTAGATATTGAACTTAGTGCACAAGAACTCAAAGAAATTACTACGCTATCAGACAATATCAAAGTATTAGGAGACAGATACTCTGAAGGCGCAATGAAATTAGTGAATAATTAATCAATTGCACGGCTAGAAAAGCTGGATGAATTAACCCGGTCTGAAAATCAGACCGGTTTTTTTAGCTCAATTTAAAATCATAAATCTTTTGTATTTGCTGTTGCGCGATTTTTTCAGGAATTATTCTAAGTAGAGTATCTCTCAAACTTGTTGCTATTGGGTTTTGCCAATGAGCTACTTTCCCCATCGTCCATGATTGGTTAACAATGAAATGGGTTCTTTTAACTCTTTTAGCTTCAAATCTTTTGAATGCCTCTTTTACCGAAGAGTTTACTTTTAAACATTCGGCCAAAACTACTGCATCTTCAATTGCTTGGCAGGCACCTTGCCCCATGTTTGGTGTAGTAGCATGCGCAGCATCACCAATTAAAACTAACTCATCAAAAGCATACGTTTTTATTGGTTTTAAATCGTGTAAATCGTTTTGGATAATCTCTCCTATTTGCCCTTGTTCTAAAACTTGAGTTATCTCTTCGTGATAATCTTTAAAGTTCTTTTTAATATCAGATAACGAGAAATTTTTAGCCCAATCACTGTTTTCTACGGCATCCATCACTGCAAACCAATACACTTGATTATCATTAATTGGAGTAATGCCAAACCTGCCATTTTTACCCCAAGTCTCAGTTGTTTCAGTGAGTTTTAAGGTAGAATTTTCTGCTATTCCTCTCCAACATGTGTAACCCGCATAGCGCTTTTCTGCTTTAGGGATCAGCTTTTGCCTAATAGTAGAATGGATTCCTTCTGCTACGATTACATTTTCTGCAACTATCGTTGAACCATCTTCAAAGGAGATTTTATAAGCATCTGGCAAAATCTCAACATCCTTAGATTTCTTATTGTTAATGATTTGATTTTCATCGAGTTGGCTAAACAAAATCTCATGCAATTTTGCCCGGTGTATAGCCACATTCGGAAATGCCTGATTATCCACATTTGTTTGGGTGATCACTTTACCATTTTGAGAAAGAATACTGATGGTACTTAATGGATTACCCGCTTGGGCAATTTCATTATACAAACCAATATGTTTGTAGGCTTTCATGGCATTTATAGCCAGAATAATTCCGGCACCCACAGGTTTAAATTGTGGCGCGGCTTCATACACCTTGGCAACAATGCCTATTCTTTTTAGTGCGATTGCTGTACTTAAACCAGCGATTCCACCACCTAGAATTACAAATGTTTCTTTTATATCTGTGTTCATAATGCGATTTAATTTGAAGACAGCACAAAAGAAATACAAGCAAAGCTCAGAATTTTTTACATATGTTAAATTTTAATTATTGAATACCACTTCTGATTCTACTCAAACTTACTTGCGTAGTACCCAAATAACTGGCTAGATGTTTTAGAGGAATTCTGTTTGAAATTCCAGGATATTTCTTTTCTAGTTCTTGGTAGCGCTCACTGGCACTTAAAAATCGGATTGATTCAATACGTTTTTGGCATTCGAGAAAAGCAAAAATGGCTATTTCTGCTCTAAGCGTTTCTAAGTCTCGATATTTTTTGCACAGCTTTAAAAAAGCCTGATAGTTTAAAGATTGCACTATTGAATCTTCAGTTAATTCCATCGCTTTGTTCGATGGAGTTTGTGTGAACAAGCTTTCTACACCACCCAAAATTTGTCCATCCATAGCAATGTAATCGGTTATATCTTGCCCATTTCGCAAATAATAAACCCTGCCAGAACCTTTTACAATAAAATGCACTTCCCTATCAATTTGCCACAAGTTGAGCAAAACATGTCCTTTGGAGTATTGATGCTCAGTAATTAAATCAACGAGTTGCTCTTGAGATTCTTTAGATAAAGAGCTTAATAGAGACAAGGTTTCTAGCATTTTCATAGATTACACAATTATTTAATAATAAAGTACTGTGTCTATATGTACACTATCAACTCGTGTTACTTTAAACTTCCCTGATGAATTTAGAGAAACTTTTACCCAAACAGTATCAATTTCTCTAGATATAAATGAGATTGTATCATTCATATCATCTTGATCGTAGTAGCTGGCCTGTATAAGTTCCAATGTAGAATCTGTTGACCAATATCCTTTATCATTTTCTTCCCAACCTCCATCTCCACCATTTAGTCCTATAAATGCAACATTTAGAATTTGTAAATTCTTCTTTGATACAGTAATTCCATAATTTAATAAGCAGCAAGATTCATCAGTATATATGATTGAAAAGTAGTAGAAATCATCATATTCTTTAAACTCATTAAAATGGTAAAACATAGGATGGTCTTTTCCTAAATCATCTTTGAAACCATGTGCAATAGGCAAATTAAAAATGTTTCTTTCAAGAAAATCTACAGGAATTTCTGATAAGTGCTCATTTGATTCTGGTATTCTTAAAGAATCAGTTCTTTCAACAGATTCTGACTTTATTAATTCTAAATCAGCTTTAGTTAGAATCCACTCTTTCTTTTCTTTTACATCTCCTACTGTTTCAGGTGTAGATGTTGAAATCGAAGAGTCTTGAATGGTTTCTTTCTGAGTAACTATTTCTTTTGTATTCTCTTTTTTGCTAGAACAAGCAATTATTATTAGTAGAAAGACGATTGAAATTGGTTTCATTTAGCGTAGTTAAAAATGTGAATATTATGCTAAATTAAATCAAAATCACATTTTTCTAAGATAATAGTAAAAGCCAATAGCTAATAGAATATGTAAAGTGAGATTTGGGGCAACTCCAGATAATAATGTGATAATTCCATTTTGGTAAGCGATGAACTCAATCAAAAATAATCCGATTTGAATGATGATGTTTCCTAAAAACAAAGCTTTGAGTGTATCAGATTTTTCATGAGCTCTTACCATAAAATTTGTAATTCCCAAAGCCAATAAAAGAATGCCAACTTCGGTCATCCAAACATCTGTTGCTTCGTTTGGTGAGGTGCCCTTACTGGCTAATAACATTGCCGGAAAAAGAGTGGCTACTAGACCAACTGTACAAGCAATAAATGAGGCAATGGTTAAAAATGTTTTCTGTGTCATAACATAAGATTTTGTGTTCAGCAAAATTGCTGCTTGTTCCACACCTTATGCTTGACATAGATTAATTAATACTACTACTTAATTGATGTATATCAATTTCCATCATTTTTAGAGACAGTCTTTCTTATTCTACTTAAATGTTCCGCTGAAATATTTAAATAAGAAGCAATGTATTTTAGTGGAACACGCTGCAATATTTCGGGATAAGCATCTATTAAATGGAGATAGTTTTCTTCTGCTGTATATAGGTTAATCCTCTCATAGTTTTCTATCAGTTTTACATGTATCTGCTCAACAGCCAATCTGCCAATTCGCTCAAAAGATTTATACTTGTCGAAGAGTAAATACAAAGCACCTCTTGGCACTATAGATAAATCTGTAGTTTCTACAGCCTCATAATTTTTTGTGCATTTTTTATGAGAAATAAAACTGTAATCGTCGTAAAAAAGACTATTTTCAAAATAGAAATGATGTGTATTCTCCTTCTCTTTAATTAAAGAAAAGCTTCTAATTAATCCCTTATTTACAAAAACCAATTGGCGGCATATGTCACCAGTTTTCCAAAGAAGCTCTCCTTTTCTCACCGTTTTTGTAGATAAAAATTGCTCAAGATCATTCCATGCACATTCTTCAACCGGAGCAATTTGATTGAGCGCTTCCTTTAACTTTGCGTAATACATTATAGAAATTATCTGATAATATCTGTATCCACCGGTTTATAGCCCAATTGCCTACTTAAAGATAGAATTTGGCCTTTGTGGTGGAATTCATGTGTAATCACATGCGTAAAAATAGTAATAGGATTTGTTTTTTTCTTTATCCCATTAATATCGTAGATAATTTCTATTCCAGGATTTGAATTTACATAGTCAAAATACTCTTGTGTGAGTTGGTCTACTGTGCTAAAAAGACGCTTAATTTCATGAATACTGTCAATAGAATCGTATAATGTAAATTTTATATCTTTTTTAAGTCCGTGTTTTCCAATCCAGAATTCGTACACATTTGCCACATGTACTAGTAAGTTTCTAATGCTTCCGCGGCCGAATGAACTGCTCTCCATGGTTAAATCATCCGGGAATATGGTCATACAATATTCTAGTAGTATGTTTCTTGACTGCTTAATCAGCTCGTATTGCTCTTCCAACTTGAAGGAATTTGGTTGTTAGTAAAAAAACTGCCTTTCTATGCTAAAAATCGCTAAATAAATATAAGCCATTTCTTTACCAAAATATACCTACAAAATATTATTTTACTTTTGTTGAAGTAATTATAATTAATCTAAATATGGAAATTACGATGATAAAAAAGCACAATCATATGTAAAAAGATGTATATGTAGATTTTTTAATATAATTGGTTAGGTTCCAACTATTTTAAGATATATCCAATTCTTAAATGAATATTGGTGGCAAGATTCGAATCGTTTCCTAAGCCCGTATAATGTTTGTATCCAATACCTATTCCAGCTTCAAAATTGAAATTTTCACTAATACTTCTACGAATTCCCCAAGTTGGTACTATGGTTACATTGGTTTTCTCTTCTCTTTTGTAATTATGATCTCCATCTGTAATCATAAACCAATAAGGATGGTAACTGGTCTCAATAGAAAAATAGTTAGCACTATTCTTTGAGGTGGGTTTACCACTCAAAGCTCTTTTCTCAATATTATAGTACCACCTTGGTTCTAGAGTTAACTCTGGTGTTATGGTATAAATATCAGAGTTTGATGTAAACCCAAATGAGTCGAACATTACTCCCACCTCTGTTCTAAGAGTAAATTGCTCAGCTAATTTGCTTTCACCGTTAACCCAAATTCCAAGCAAGCCAGCTTGTACTCCTAATGTTGCTTTTTCAACACTCGATTCTTGTGCATTTGCGATCAGAGAAATTGCACAAATAATAATAGTTAGTAGAATCTTCATTGTATTAACCTAACACTTTTATGGTATAATATAAATATGTAAATTCTTAAGCCCAGATCAAAAAAATACCAATATTTTATGCTTTTTTAACTTTGCAAATCTTGAATTTATAATTAGATGGAAAGGTAAACTATTTGAATATGGCTCATTTTACTGCATAATCTGAGCACTTTGCTGCATATCATTTATGAACTGACTTATTTTTTATTAGAATAGCATAGTGAATTAATATAACTATGCTTAGAAATTACTTAAAGATTACCCTTAGAGGATTAGTTAAAAACAAACTCTTCACCTTTATCAATGTATTTGGTTTAGCACTTGGTATTACAGGATGCTTGCTACTAACCATGCATATTTGGGATGAGCTTACTTTTGATCAGTTTCATGAGAAAAAGAATAATATATATCAGCTCTCTTATCATTATAAAGACAAATTGTATAGTTATACCTCACCTCCACTCGCGAATGCCATTCAAGAAAGTTTACCTGAAGTAAAGCAAGCAGTAAGATTTTATGAAAAAACAGCAAATATTCAGATTGGATCAGAGGCTTTTACTGAAGAAATTAATTATGTCGATCCTATATTTTTTGACATGTTTAATTACCCTTTTCTAGAAGGAAGTCAAGAAAATCTATTACAAAATCCACAGGAAATATTACTAACTCATAAGATTGCTCTTAAATATTTTGGTGAAGAACCAGCAATAGGTAAAACCCTCAGAATTAGGTCAGACGACTGGTCTCAAGATTACGATTTTATCGTAACAGGAATTCTAGCAGATATACCTGGTAATTCTAGTTTGCAATTCGATATTATTCTGCCAATCAGTTTTTTAGAAAAAGTTGATTATTCCTTTCAGAATGGAGGTTCGTGGCAGTCTTTAGGCCCAAATACTTTTATTGAAGTGAATGAAGGAGTAAACATATCAGGATTAGAAAATAAAATAATTGATTTAGTCGATTCGAGATTACCTGATGAAAATCGGAAAAGAGTATATTCATTATTGCCGCTTCTAGAGATTCACTTTGCTGATGTTAACCAAAGGATTATTGTAACCAGTAAGCTTAGTTATGTTTATATTTTGGCTAGTTTAGCTGCTTTAATACTTATAATTGCGTGTATTAATTTTACCTCACTTTCAATAAGTCAGTCATCTCGTAGAACTAAAGAAGTAGGGATGCGCAAAACGATGGGAGCTTCTAGAAAGCAGTTGATTATACAGTTTTTGAGCGAATCTCTTTTAATGACGATATTGTCTTTTATTTTGAGTGCTGTGCTTCTGACGTTTTCTATTGGAGTGTTTAACGATATTGTAGGTAAAGCACTTTCATTCAAAATATTTTCAGAACCAATATTTCTAATACTCATTGGTGGATTAATAATTCTTACTGGTTTCTTATCAGGAAGTTATCCGGCATTAATTTTATCTAGCTTTTCGCCAGATACTAATCTTAGGCAAAAATTTAAATTGTTTGGCAACAAGCAATTAATTGCTGTACTCGCTACTTTTCAGTTTATTCTCTCTTCATTTTTAATCATAAGCACATTTTTGATGAATGAACAGATGCAAGCTGTTTTCTCTAAAAACCTAGGTTTTAAAGAGGATTTTGTTCTAAAACTGAAAGTTCCCCATAATAGATCAGGTAATCTACTAGATAAATATAGAAATGAACTATCCAACGAGTCTGTAGTTAAATCAGTCTCTGGAAGTTGGAATGAGATAAGTAGTGCAAATGGCATTTCATTTAACGCATTTGATTTTGAGGTTCAAAATCGAGAGCTCAAAGGCAAAGCTCTTAGTATAGATCACAAACTACTAAATACTTTGCAGGTTCAACTCAAAAAAGGTAGAATGCTTTCTTCTTATGATACTGTAAGAAGTTATAAAATGGTAATAGTGAATGAAAAATTTGTTACTGAAGCTGGATTGAAAAATCCAATTGGAACAGTAATAGATTTCCCTGCAGGTATCTATTTATCAGATTTGTTTTTAAAAGCTGAAATTGTCGGAGTGGTAGAAGATTTTCATTATGAGTCATTACACCAGACTATAGCTCCATTGATAATACAATTGGGTACTACACCCTATTACAGCGATTTATACATTCGTTTAGCTCCTAATAATCTAAATGAAGGCTTAAGCAAACTTACAGAAAAGTGGAAGGTAGTTGCTCCTGATTTGCCTTTTGACTACGAGTTTATGGATGAGGTAGTAAAACAGCAATATGAGGCTGATCAAAAATGGTTGACCATTGGTTTTTATGCATCTGGTTTAGCAATCTTTATTGCTTGCATGGGTATGTTTGGTTTGGCTGCATTTTCATCAGCGCAAAGAGTAAAAGAAATCGGCATTCGCAAAGTTATGGGAGCCTCTGTGAGCAGTATATTAATGCTGCTTTCTAAAGATTATATCAAGCTAGTTTTACTGGCTTATATCATCGCGGTGCCTTTAGCCAATTATGTTTTTAGTGTCTGGCTCGAAAGTTTCGCCTTTAAAATAGCCATCTCTTGGTGGTATTTTTTAATAACCGGAATAATTGTCTCACTTATAGCCATTTTAACAGTAAGCGGGCAAAGCTTTAAAGCGTCAGTTAGCAATCCGATAGATTGTTTAAGAAATGAATAGTTGTAATCAAATTGATAAAAAAAGAGGGCTTCAAATTGGAGCCCCTTTTTGTTGTAATTAAAAATTAAAATATAGAGTTAAACAACGGTGACATTTATTGTCTTAAAATATATTAGCTCATTTTCTAACAGTGCTATTTTATCTTATGATAAAACAAAAACTCAAACCCCAGTAAGATTTGAGTTTCCTTTTTGTATCGGATTGCAATTCATTTAATATGATATATAAACACTAAAAAATTCAACCTTAGCAAAGCTGAAATTTTTCACCTATGTAATTAATTGAAATAAATTTAGGGAAAGCTTTTCTGAATTGGATGGCTGATTTAAGTATTTAAAAATATCTTAAAGTTCTATTCATCTCGATATATTATTGGTCAAAAATTTATTCCATTCCTTATACATTTCTTTACTCAAAACTCTTGAAAATTTATGCTGCCCTCCTGCTTTGCCTTTCATTTTTAAAAACTCATAAAATATGCTTATGGGCAAAACTTCAACAAAAACCTCTTTTAAAGCGGCTTGTCTTTCCACACGATAATCATCATTCAATTCTTTGAGCTGATTATCTAAAAATTGCTTGATTAAACCTGGCTCTATGTGATTCTCCACACCCAAAAACCATTGGTGAGCAAACAAACCATTATAAGGTATTCCAACTACTGTAAACTCTGGAATATTAATACCAAACTCTGCTGCTGTATTGGTAATCGCACGGTTCATATTGTCAACCGAAAGATGTTCTCCACACAGGCTGATAAAATGTTTTGTTCTACTGACAATTTCTATTTCGGCAAGTTCTACAGAATTAAACCTGATTACATCCCCAATTAAATACCGCCATACCCCTGCACAGGTAGAAATGAGTAAAGCATAATCTACATTTGCCTCAACTTCTTGCAAAGAGAGCACTGTTGGATTATCTAAAATTTCTCTCTTTGCGCTAAAATTACTTTCGTTAAATGGTATAAACTCAAAGTAAATTCCATTATCTGTAACCAATTACATATTATGGGTTTTCGCGCCTTTTTCGTATGCGATAAATCCCTCAGATGCCAGATAAGTTTCTAGTAGGATTACCTCTTTGCCAAATAATTTTGTAAGACTGTTTTTATAAGGATTTATAGCTACACCACCATGAGCGAAGATGGTGAAATTATGCCCACATCCCAAGTTGGAGCAGTATTTACCATGGCATCTATTTTTGCATTCCAATCTTTTATAGAAGAAATTTTCTTTCCCGGTTTATAAAATCTAAAAAACCAAAGCGGAAACTTTTTCGCCATTATTCCACTTAAATCGCCTATATTAAAGGTTAACATTTCACTAAAATCTATAATTTTTCAAAATAGCTTATGAAAGAATTATTAAATTAATGTTATTTTTAACTATTGAAAATCAGTTAGTTGTGAGCGAAATATCAATTGGGAAATGAGTGTGCTTTTCGCCAACAGAGTGTTGAAAGAAGAGAATGAGAAAATCGCTATTTATACCAATTATTGATGTTAAGTACTGATGATAATAAATCTAAAATATCAATTTAAATAATAGAAAACACTTCGGTTCAGCAGTTATATAACAACTTACATACTTTAAAAATTTACAAGATATCCACGTTTAATACATAGACGATATCAATTAATAATTTTACTATTTCGTCTTTAGATTGAAAATAGACTAAGCTTTTGGTATAACACGATATATTATATATTTTTATTTGGTATATTATAGAATCGTTTAAAATTGAATTTGGTATTTAGTTGAAATGGCTATAAAAGGTTTTGTATGTCTGACGTAGTTGAGAACATTTTATTAAAGTTTGCCTTTATTTCAATTTCACTTATCATCCTTTTTTTTGAAGTAAATGCGCAAAATGAGATCATATCTCGAGATCAATATACTTTTCGGGCAATTACAAATGATGATGGGCTATCGCACAGCAGGGTAATTTGTGTTGAGCAAGATCATTTAGGATATATCTGGATTGGGACTCAATTTGGTCTTAATATGTATGATGGCTATTCTTTTAAAACTTTTAGAGAAATTGCCAAAGACAGTACTTCCATTTTTGGAGAAAGAATTAACGACATACTTTTAGACAGTAAGCAAAATCTTTGGGTAGCTACCTCAAAAACTGTTTCTAGATACGATTTTGAAAACAAGAATTTTATCCATTTTAAAAGGATACCTAAAACTTTTCAGATTGCAGAAGACAGTAAAGGCATGCTATGGTTAACAACTGAAAAAGGTTTAGCCGCCT
Organism: Chondrinema litorale; assembly: GCF_026250525.1. GTDB lineage: Bacteria > Bacteroidota > Bacteroidia > Cytophagales > Flammeovirgaceae > Chondrinema > Chondrinema litorale. Next base: position 190,267 of record NZ_CP111050.1, on the reverse strand, counting down.
TTAATCCAAAAACGGAAGAGATAAAATTTCATCAACATGAGCCTAAAAATGATAACTCAATTATTAATAATGAACTGAGAGCTCTATTAATAGACAAGCATGATAATCTCTGGATGGGAACGGATAATACTCGAACCGGAGCAATGGGTTTAACTCATTATAATCCAAAAACAGGCACTTTTAGACGGTATCAGCATAACCCAGAAGACATAAACTCCCTTTGTGAAAATAGAATAGAAATTATTTATGAAGATAAGTTAGGCAAAATCTGGATTGGTACGCACGACGAAGGCATTAGCATTTACAATCTAGAAGAAGACAATTTCACCAATTATAAAATTGAAGAAGATTTAAGAGCTAGCAACAGAGTAAGGGCATTTGCAGAAAGTTATGATGGTAATTTTTGGGTTGGTACTTCTGTTGGATTGTATTTATTAGATACAGCCTCAATGGTTTTTAGTAGATATGCACACGAAGGTCATCCATTTGCTAAGCTGAGCCAAAACTCTATTCAATGTGCATTTTTGGATAGCCACAATGGCATGTGGTTAGGAACTTTCTCTGGTGGAATAAACTATTCTAGTCTGTTCAGAAATGGCTTTGTTAATTATAACTATAAGGCTTTTGCAAATGAGTTTTTTTTAAAAGATGAAAGTGTAAATGCATTTGCAGAAGATAAGCTTGGCAATTTATGGATAGCCACAACTACTGGTTTAAATTATTTGGAGCGAAATACTGAGCTCATCACAGAAATTCAGTTTAAAGAAAACAATGGAGTAAAACCCATCTCTAATAATATAAACCATATAATTACAGACCAATATAACAATGTGTGGACTGCCAATAATAATATGGGGGTAAGCCAATATAATCCGTCAAAAAATAGCTTTAAACACTATATTCCTTTTCCTAATAATGTCTATGACTCTAAGAATAGAATTAAAGTTTTGTGCTTAGACAATGACAAAAACCTTTGGGCAGGTTCTCAAGGTACCTTACTAATTAAAAAGAAAAATTCTGAAAAGTTTATAGAGGTAAGTTCTGAAAGTACAGGTTTTAAAAATATTCCGGATTTTAGCAGAGTGAATGTATTGAGTTTAGGTAATAGTGGTAAACTTTGGGTTGCAGGCATTCACATTTTAGCTTCATTTGATAGCAATGATAAAAGCTTTACTGAATACAATGTTAGGTTAAGCAATAATTGGTTTGAAATTACAACACTTTGGGAAGATTTACAGGGCAATGTTTGGATCGTTTGGGATTATGAAATTTTACTGAGGTTTGATCCTGACACACAAGAAATTATTAACTATAGTCAAAACAAAGAAATGCCTAATGTGAACTATCATGCAATTTTAGGCGATAATGATGGTAATTTATGGATGAGCTCAAATGATGGTATCGTTGAGTTTAGAAATATAGCCAACAATAACTTAGTAATTGACTACCTTCATTATAACAAGCACGAAAACTTACAGGGCAAACAGTTTTTTAACAATTCATCTTACAAATCTGATTCTGGCGAATTGTTCTTTGGAGGGAATAGTGGATTTAATGCATTTTATCCAAATGAAATCAAACCAAATGTACATACTCCCATTGTTATCATTAACAAAGTAGATTTAAATAATATTCCACTAAAAAAATATGAAAAGTTAAATAAAGAATCGATTGCACAAGTAGATAATAATCTAATAACTAGCATTGAATTAGACCACCATATAAAAGTTTTTACACTGGAATTTACAGGACTTTTATACACTAGTTCTCAAGACAAAAAGTACAAATATTTTTTAGAAGGCTTCGACAGCGACTGGGTAGATGCTGGTTATAAAAGAACCGTTACCTATACAACTTTGCCACCGGGCGATTACACTTTTAAAGTTAAAGCTGCCAATCAAGATGGTATTTGGAATAACAATGCCACTATGCTGTATATTAAAATTTTACCTCCTTGGTGGAATACGACTCTTGCGAAAGTTTCTTATATGTTAATAGTTTTTTGCTTAGCTTATACTTTTTATAAAGTGAGAGTTAGCAATATTAAGTCTCAGAATAAATTGCTTGAAACCTTAGTAAAAGAGCGCACAGCCAACCTCAGAGAAATGAATTATTTGATAAAAGAACAAAACGAAGAAATACAAGCTCAGTCTGAAGAACTAGAAGAGTCTTATAAAGAAATATCAAAAATTAATGAAAATCTGGAAGTAAAAGTAGAAGCAAGAACTGCCGATTTAAAAAAGTCTAATCAAGAATTAGACAATTTCGTTTATAGAGTTTCTCACGATATAAGAGCGCCTTTATCTTCTGTAATGGGTCTTGTAAAGCTAATGGAAATAGAAGTTGATCCGATTAAGCTTAAAGAATATCTGCAAATGACAGATACTAGTATTAGGAAACTCGACGGTTTTGTAAGAGATATACTCGATTATTCTCGTAACTCTAGGGTTGCGGTAAAAGTCGAAGAAATTGATTTTGCACACATTATTGCAAATACGCTAGAAGATTTACAGTATATGCAAAATGCAGCTAAGCTCGAAGTGATAAAAGAATATGAGTTTGAAGAACAGTTTTACAACGATTCTTCTAGAATCAATACTATTTTTAGAAACTTACTATCTAATGCTATCAAATATCAAAACCCAAAGAAAGAAAATCCATTTTTATTGATAAAGGTTGTTGTGAAAAACAGCATGGCAAATATTGAGATTAAAGACAATGGAATTGGCATTTCTGAAGAATACCTAGAGAAAGTTTTTGAAATGTTTTTTAGAGCCAGTGAAATCTCTGTTGGTTCGGGAATTGGGCTTTATATTGTTAAAGAAGCAATTGATAAACTAGGTGGAAAAATATCGCTTGAATCGGAGTTTAATAAAGGCACTACTTTCTCGCTTACCTTACCTAATTTATTAAATATTGGAAGTGATAAGCCAGAATAACAAAAAACCTACTGTTAAATTAACAGTAGGTTTAAATCAAGTATAATCAGAATAATTTTGCTTGAAAAAAATACAACATCATATTTTTTCAAAGCGACTCATCATGTCTTTCCAATTGGTAAAGACAATGCCTTCTTCTTCAAAAAACTTTATTAACTCAGGATCAGAAAACATTTCGTATTCCCACACTCGCTGTTGCCATGAGTTGGTAATAGTTTTGAGGTTTTCTGTATAAACTGAAGGATGAAATATAATTTCAGTGATGCCTGGGTTTAAAGATTTTATTAGTTTTTTAAAGTTTTCTATCTTTTCATCATAAGTTTTGCCTGTAGGTACACTGGTAAAGTTGTCCAGTTTTGGTAAGCTATATTTATTTGCCAATTCAATCACTTTATCGTCAATAGGATAGCCAACCGCTTTAAACTTGGCCGCTGTTACACTATCAGACAGATCAATTACATTAGCAGGGATTTTATATTCTTCAGCCACATTAAAAAAGGCTTTCACATAATCGTAATGGCCATATAATGTACCCATGTGTGTATCAATATGGTCTGGTCTGTAACCCAATGCAATAGATTTTTCTATTTGTGCTCTTATCTCCTTTTCTACTTCTTCGCCAGAAGCGTGAATTACTACATCTGGTACTTCGTGCCACATCTTACCTTCATCATCAATTAATCCGGGAACCTCTGCTGTATCAGTAACAGAAGCCCATCGGTAAGTTTTCCATTCGCTAGTAAGCGTGAGATGTAAGCCTAAGTCTTCATTTGGATGTGATTTTGCCCAAGTGATAAAATCTTCAAAATTAGGACATGGAGGCATTCCAGCACCTGATTGGATATAATCACCTTCCAAAATTTCAAATGCTGCTTTGTTGGCTTCGTCGCACATACCAACATCATCTGCATGCAACATAATCACTTTTTTACCCTTTTCGAAACCCAGTTTTTCAGCCCAATTTGTGGGGGTATCTATGGTTTCTTCTGTATTCTGTTTATTGGTACATGAATAAATGCTCATAAGCATTAATCCTGAAAGTAGTACCTGTGTTAAATAAAGTTTCATAAGAAAATTACTATTAATTCTCAATTATTTAATACTACTGTAATAGTATTACTGCATAGTTTGCAATATGTACTATCAGAGAATTAAATTTTTTTTAGAAACTTTTTATTGAAATTAATTGGGGTTTAGCTAGCGCCATTTATTGATTCTGGCTGCTTTTTCTTCGAACTGAGAAGCAAGAGATTTTACTTTAGATTTAAGAAGTAATTTTCTACCTTCAATATTTCTAGTGTAGATCATCTCACAGTTTCCTACATAAAATTCCCATTGTTTTTTAAAGAATTGAACATGTTGCTTTTTTTTATGAATGATCTCTGGTACAGCATGATAATCTCGTTGGGAGATTAAATTTAAAAATTGGCTTTTTCTAACAATCAGGTATCTAGGATTTTCAATATCGCTTACAACTTCATGCAATGCATTTATAAATGCTGATCTTTCGTAATTACTACCACCTTCTAAATGACAATATACAGAGCCATCTTTTTGTACCTCTGCAAACAATTCCAGTTCCGATTTATGCGTATGAATCACTCCTATTTTTATGAGTGTGTTTAAAACTACTTGCCCGATACCTTGGAAATCTTTAGCAATGTCTCTGTATTTCACATAGGTCTTGAAAGTTTTAAAGCTTTTTCCTCCAAGTGCGATACTACCAGAAATACCTAACAAAATTGCCCAATGCCAAAAATCATCGGCAGATTCCATAAACCAAAAACCCTTTGTAAACGAAAATATGGCTCTAAAACCAAAAGCCGCTACACCTAAAGAGCCAGCCATATAACCAATGGTTTTGTTGTAATGCAAAGATTTTACTCGTTGATATTGAACATTTGGAGGTGATGGAATTTTGATTTCTTCTACTAAATTAACTCCATTTTCAATCGATTTTGACCATTTTGCTTTTAATAACTCACGTTGAGCTGCATTTTGAAACATCGATTTGTTAAACAGATTTAGCTGTTTTTCTCTGGTTTCATCTTCAAACTTTTGAGGTAAATTCAATCGATTAATTCCGTTTTCGATACCGCTTTCTTCATCTAGATTTACCCCTACAAATGCTTTAAACCTTCTCTTTAAAAGTTTAAGATCATCGCCACCATTTTTTGCAGTTGGATCGATACAGACCAAATGCCAAATGTTGCCAGTTTTATTCTGATTGTTTCTATCTGTTCTTATCGCTCTGCCTCTCATTTGATTAGAAAGCACATAAGAACCAACAAAACTTGCGAGTATTAAAGAGTTAATAGCAGGTGCATCCCAACCTTCGCCCAATAAAGACTTTGTACCTATAAGTACCTCTATTCCACCCTTTTGGAAAACTTGTGTAGTAATGTTCACTACATCATGTTTGATTTGCTCAGTTGCATTGATGATGAGATAATTACCATCGTAAGCTAATGGAGAAGTTGAAATTACTGTAATGCCAAACAGACTGCTAATTGTGGTAAACAATGCCAGTGCTGATTGAGGAATAATAACCAAAGAACCCGATAAAATCCCTAATTTTGCATTGTTATTATTATTTCTCCTTAAAGATTCAAAAATAGAAACAACACCAATTTTGTTTAGTTCAAGCTCGTTTTCTGGGGTGCTCACTAAAAATTCTTTCCGGATGTAATCCGTTAAAATTACCATACGCAAGTCTAATGCGAGGTTCTGATATTCAAAGGCTACAATGTTGTTAATACCTTGCAATTTGCTAATACTCGAACCCAAGTATTGATCAATTTTTTCAGAAGTACTAAAGTTTATGGTCTTATTTTCTAAGACATGTGCTCTTTTTAATGTTTTGATTAATTCTTCTTGAAACACTTCATGTTCCTTGGTATTTTCTGCATCCTTAAAAAGGAAATAAGCTAAAAGAATTTCTAACCACTCAAACGTAAGTTGAGGTATTTTCACTTTTTTATTATCAATTAATTCAAGATGCTCTTCTGTAATCTCTATACCTCCTGCCTTCAGATAAATGAGCATGGCAGAGTAATACTCAAGGTTTGAGTAGATCGCATCTAAGTGCTCCTTTGGCTCAACAAAATATGGGTGATTACTTAAGATTTTAATAAACTCCCCATCGTATTTTATATCATTAAAAACAGCTATACTGCTTCGCCTTATTTTCTCAATCTTTCTTTCTTCTATCTCTGTTGGTTTCGATAGAAATACATAATCTTGATGTGGACATAAATCACCTTCTGCAACTAATTCAGGCACAGATATCTCAGTATCAACAGGGCCATTCAATGTGATATAGCGCTGCCATTCCTGATGTGAAACATCGTATGGAGGTGTGGCAGTTAAGCCAACAATAGTTGGTTGTAAAGCTCTTTTAACTTCGTCTAACGATTGCCACCAAGCATTTTTTAAGTGATGCGCTTCATCTATTACGATAGTACCAATTTGCTGCTCCTTAAGTACAGAGATTAATTGAGTTGGATTCTCTAAAAGTTTTGTTTCTTCATCAATTTCCTTTTGTTCATTTTTGAGGGCAGCATGTAAACCTTGGTAAGTTGATACAGTTAAAAATTTGGGATTTTTAATATCCCGAGAAATCCAGTCGGGTTTTCTATCTACTTGTAAGAATAAATCACAAAATCGCTGAATCCATTGATTGCGGATGGCCACAGTAGGAGCCAATACCAAGCTCGGCTTATTAATGCGCAACATCACTTCTAAACCAAGCACAGTTTTGCCAGAGCCAGGAGGAGCAACAATGTGTAAATGATTGTCTTTTAGGTGTTCATCTAGTTCCTGCAATACCCTTTGCTGATATTTTCTCCAATTGTATTTGAAATTAATATTTGCAGGAAATTCTTTCAAACTGATGATTTTATTTAAATAATATTTGTACTAATATAGAAAAAGGAGACAAACTTAATAAGTTGCCCCCTTCTATAAAATTATATTTCTTAGGCTGATTATTCTTTAACTACTTTCAATCCGTCACTATCTCTACATTAAAGCCCATAAACAATCCGCTTTCGAGTACGCCGGGGATGAGTTTGATGTCTTTCTCTAGGGTCGGTGCTACTTTGTTAAATTTTACATCGAGTATAAAATTGCTGTTCTCTGTAATTACAGGTCCATCTTTGTGAGCGGCTAGCCTGAGCACAATATCTGTCGCTCCTAGTTTTATTAGAGCACTTTCAACACTGGCCAAAGCTGCTGGCACAGTTTCTACTGGAACAGGAAATTTCTCTCCTAATGAATTTACTAGTTTCGATTTGTCGGCCAAAATATAGGTCTTTTCGGCAGCAGCCATTATCAATTTTTCTCTAAACATCGCTCCGCCACGTCCTTTAATTAAGCTATTTTGAGGGTCTATTTCATCTGCACCGTCAAAGCCCCAATCCGGTTTGCCATCGTTAAAAGAGATAGTTGGTATCCCTAGTTTGATACATAAAATATCAATCTCATGAGAGGTTGGAATAGCTTTTACATCCAGATTTTCATTTTTGATTTTTTTAGCAATTTCTAGTATTGCCATATAGCTTGTAGAACCTGAGCCAAAACCGATTACATCACCATCTTTCACTTTATCTGCAATTAATTTAGCAATCTTTGCTTTTGATTCTTTGTTTTTTATTTCACCATTCCAGCCAAAACTTTCAACTAATTTGCTATTCCAGTTCATATCTTAAAGTGTTATTTTGGCTTGAAAATAAAAAATTATAAAGTTTTAGCCTTCATTAAAACAAAAATTAATGATTTTGCTTTTTCATTTTCACAAATTTAGCCAGCTTGGCATTCAATTCTTTTGGATTAAAAGGTTTTAAAATATGGTCTTCCATTCCCATTTCCTTAATCTTGTTTTTTACTTCTAGCATGGTTGAGGCAGTCATGGCTAAAATTGGAATATTTGCCTTTTCTCCACCAAGTTGTTTTATTCTTATGGTCGCCTGGTAGCCATCCATTTCTGGCATTTGAATATCCATCAATATTAGATCATAATCATTTGCCGAAACTTTCTCTACAGCCTCAAAGCCATTTTCTGCATAATCTAGTTCTACATTCCATTTAGTTAAAAACTCTGTAGCTATTAGTCTATTTGTCATATTATCTTCTACCAATAATACTTTCAAACCTTCCAAATTATAGCTAGTATGATCACCAAAACTATCTAAATCTTCTGACTCACCTAAGTGTAAATTCTTATCAGCTTTATTAAATCTTAGTTTAAATCTAAAGCAAGAACCTTTACCTAATTCACTTTCAATTTCAATAGTACTGTCTTGTAATTCCAACAACTTTTTAACTATAGAAAGCCCAAGTCCTGTTCCACCAAATTGCCTTGTAGTACTTTCGTTTGCTTGTGTAAATCGCTCAAAGATCACATCAATTTTATCTTGAGAAATTCCAACACCAGTATCGTTTATTTCGAATAGCAGCAAGAGTTGCTTATCATTTTCTTCCACCAATTCTATATATAAACCGACTTTTCCCTTCTCAGTAAATTTGATAGCATTACCCATTAAGTTATTGAGGATTTGCACCAAACGGGTTGGATCGCCTTTAATTACTTTTGGTATATCGGAATCTAGCTGAATTTTAAGTTTTATATTTTTCTCTTCAGCTTTAAAAGTAAATGCTTGTTTCAAGCTATGAGTCATTTCGAACAAACTAAATGGAATGTTCTCAAAATTGATCATGCCAGATTCTATTTTGTTATAATCCAGTATGTCATTCACTAAGGCCAATAGATTATCGCCAGAAAATTTTAATGTTTTAAGCTTTTCAAGCTGGTCTTCCCTAGGATTACTCCCCATTAGCAAATGAGTCATCCCGATTACGGCATTTAGCGGTGTTCTTATTTCATGAGACATGTTTGATAGAAAGGCTGACTTTGCTTCTGCTGCCTGTTCGGCTTGACTTAAAGCTGTTTCTAATTTCTCTTTAGCTTGTTTAGCTTTTTCTATATCCTGAAATGTACCATATATACGCTTGCATTCTCCATTTTCCATTTCAGGAATACCAATTGCCCTCACCCATTTATCAATCCCTTTGGCAGTGGTTATTTGCAATTCTACATCCCAGCTTTTTCCGGTTTTTATGCCTTTCTCGACCACTTTTGCAATTATTTCTCTGCTTCTTCCTTCTTTATAAAAATTAATTCCCTGTTCTAAGCATGGTTCATAGTCTGGTGCAACATCATGAATGGCTTTAGTAATGTCTGACCAAGTTAATTGCTGAGTGTTTAAATCTAAATCCCAACCTCCAACACCGGCTACTTTACTGGTTTGCTCTAAAAGCTCTTTGGTTAATTGTAGCTCATCAGCAGCAACTTTACTTTCTGTAATGTCTCTAGCTATGGCAAAAATTAAATTGCCAATTGGCTTAGACCGCCATTCCAAATATTTGTAAGTTCCATCTTTACAAAGATATCTATTCGTAAAACTCAAGATTTTTTTACCCGCAGCTAACCTCCCCATTACTTCCATTGTTTGAGAAACATCATCAGGATGTACAAACCCAATAAAATATGAGCCATTTAATTCTTCTACAGAATAACCTAGTGCATCTGTCCAAGAGGCATTAACTTTAATAAACCTACCACCTAAATCTGAAATACAAAGCAAATCTACTGCTACCGAAAAGAAACTGTTTAACTCCTCGGTCTTCTCAATCAATTGTTTTTCGGCTGCTTTACGCTTCGTAATGTTTTGTATAACACAGATGATTTCTTCGTTATCGCTTTCAGAAACAACTAAACTAGTAATTACCATCTCGTACCATTGGCTACCATTTTCTGTTTCAATTTCAAAAACTAATTGTTCTCTGTTTTTCTTTTCAGAGAGTGTTTTAATGGTATTTTTTATAATGGTTATTGTATTATTTGAAAGATTCGTATTTGTAATTTTATTTCCAGCTTTCAAATTTTGAATATAATTATCGTCAGTTGTTCTATTAAAAAGCTCAACGATTTTAAGCTTCTTATCTAAGATAAATACAATATCTCCGGTACTAGAAAGAATTTCGTTAAGCCGTCTATTTGTTTTAACAAGGGCAACTTCTTGTTCTTTTTGAGCTGTAATATTATTGTGTGCACCCAACATTCTCACAGGTTTGCCATCTTTATTTCTTATAGCCAAACCTCTACATTTAATCCAAATTGTTGAGCCATTTTTATGAATGTATCTAAAGATTTGTTCGAATGGTTGAGAAGGATCTGCAAGATGCTTTTCTACACTTTTATATGCTGCTTGCAAATCTTCTGGATATACTTTATCCTGCCATGCCGAAGATTTATGTGGCATTTCTGATGGATTATAGCCTAGAGTAATCCAAAAAGTGTCGTTCATCCATTCTTCTTCTGGGTTTTCTAAATCCCAGTACCACAACCCATCTAAAGTGCTTGACTGAATGAAATCAAAAATTTCATCACTAGTTTTAATTAGTTTATAAAGCTCTTCTTTTAGATAGTGGTTTTCATTTACGTTCATATCTGCACCTTTTTGATTAAATTTAAAAAGCGTATGAAGTAAGTTTATTATAAAGAATATACAATTTAAGCCACTATAGCTAAACCCTATTTTTTGTACAATTCAATTTAGGATTCAAATAAGAAACAAATTGTATAAAAAACAGATATATACTTTGTTATGTTTAAGTTAAAGATTTCCTTTTTAGATGGAATTCGATATTTTTTAATTTAATTACCTAACATATCTTGTAGTAACCTACTTATGAAATATATGATTTTTTTAATTAAATTAACACTTGACAAAATTTACATAAAAATTTGATTATCAGTAATTTTAGATACTAACATTAAATAGAAAAGCACATATATTTAAGCGTAATATTGCTTTTAGAATCAATAACTGAAACTCATGAACATGAAAGAAGCCATTAAGATGAAAGTGAATGGACTGGAACAGACTATTGACACTGAACCAGACACACCCTTACTCTATGTTTTAAGAAATAATTTGACACTAAATGGCCCTAAGTTTGGCTGCGGACTTGGCCAATGTGGAGCTTGTATAGTGCTATTCAATGGAAAGTCTATTCCCTCTTGCCAAATACCTATAAGTGCAGCAAATAACGCAGAAATAGTCACCTTAGAAGGTCTGGCAGATGAAGCCGGCCATTTACACCCTGTTCAACAATCTTTTATTGATGAACAAGCCGCTCAATGTGGCTATTGTACAAATGGGATGATCATCGCCTCTGTATCTCTTTTAGAAGAAAATGCCAATCCAACAGATGAAGAAATCAGAAATAAGTTACAAAGCAATATATGCCGATGTGGTGTGCATTCACGAGTAATTAGAGCTGTAAAAAAAGCCGCTGCACTTTAACCATAATTGATAATATCTATGCAAAACCTTAAAACATCAAGAAGAACTTTTATAAAATCGGCAGGTTTTCTCAGCATTGGTTTTACCATGTTTGGAAGTAGCTGTATACAAAGAAGTGATGCTCCAATTAGTAGCAATGCTGTAGATGATAGCCGAGTTAATGCTTGGCTACAAGTACTTGAAAATGGTAAAGTAAAAATTCTGACAGGTAAAATGGAACTTGGCCAAGGTGTAAAAACTGCGATTATGCAAGTTGCTGCCGAAGAATTAAACACAGACATGAGTTTGATAGAAATACATGTGGCAGAAACTGATATTACTCCAAATGAAGGTTACACAGCAGGTAGCCGATCGATTGAAACTAGTGCCATGTCTGTGAGAAATGCAGCTGCTTGCACCAGAGAAAAATTAATAGAATTAGCATCTAAAGAACTAGAGGTAGATCAAAATGCGCTTACTTTAAAAGATGCGACAATAAGTGGTGGGCATAAACAAATTAGCCTTTATGAATTATTAAAGGGCAAACAATTAACAGAAAAAGTTGGCGAGCCTAAAACCATATTTGCAAAAACAGAAAGAAAAGTAGTTGGTAAACCCATTTCCAGAAAAGACATTGCCGACATTGTACAAGCCAAGCTACATTTTATCCATGATTTACGCTTTGATGGAATGGTACATGCACGCATTATCAGACCAATAACTTATACTTCTAAACTAGTTTCTGTTGATGAAAACCTTTTGAATAAGGAAGAAGGATTTAAAAAGTTAGTGAAAGTAGGTAGCTTTCTTGGCGTAATTGCAGAAGAAGAATTTCAGACAATAAAACTGGCTAAGACGATCAAAAAAAATGCTCAATGGGAGAATCCAGAAACTCTTCCGGCTAATACTCCACTCAAAGAATTGATACAATCACTACCTGCAGATACTGAAACAGATAAAGCATCTGGAGATTGGGAAACTTCTATTCAGCAAACCAAAATACAGCATAAAGCGAGCTACTTTAAACCATATATTATGCACGCTGCAAATGGTCCTTCTTGTGCAATAGCTTTGTTTAAAGAGGGTAAGTTAAACATCTGGACACATAGCCAAGGAGTTTATCCGCTCAGAAGTACTTTATCTAGCTTATTGGAATTAGCCGAAGATAAAATCCACATTCAAGGAGTACCCGGTTCTGGTTGCTATGGTCATAATGCTGCCGATGATGTAGCAGCAGAAGCTGCCATTCTTGCTAAGAATTACCCGGACAAACATATTCGTTTGCAATGGATGCGTGAAGAAGAAAACAGTTGGGAACCTTATGGTACAGCCATGTTAATGGAGTTAGAAGCGGGCTTAGATGAAAACGGTAAAATACAAGGTTGGAAATACGATCTTTGGTCTGATGGACATAGTACCAGACCGGGTAGAAATGCCGAAAACCTTTTACCTGCTCGCTATATGGACAAAGGCTATAAAAGACCTGCTTCTGGTTTTAGAGGTGGAGCTACAAGAAACGCTGAACCCTATTACGAGATAGCTAATATGCAATTACAATCGCACATTTTTACAGGTCCATTAAGAAGGTCTGCTCTAAGAGGACTAGGTGCTTACGCTAATATTTTTGCCATAGAATCTTTTATAGATGAGCTGGCCGAAAAAGCGAATATAGAACCCATAGATTTTAGAACCATGCATCTAAAAGATGCTCGTGCCTTGTATTGTTTGCAAAAACTAAAAACCAATATACGAAATGTAAAATCAGCAGAAAACGAAGGTTTGGGTTTTGCTTTTTCCAGATATAAAAACTCAGCCTCTTACTGTGGTGTTGCTGCGCATGTTTTCGTAGATAGAAAAAAGGGAGCAGTAAAAGTGAAGAAAATGTGGGCTGTTATCGATTCGGGGGAAACAATTAATCCAGATGGCTTAAAAAACCAGACCGAAGGTGGAATGATTCAATCTGCAAGTTGGGCTTTAAAAGAAGCTGTAACTTTTGATGAAAACCATATTACAAGCATAGATTGGGCTAGCTACCCTATTTTCAGATATAATGATGCCCCAGAAACAGAAGTTGAAGTGATTGATAGAGTAGATCAACCACCATTAGGTGCTGGTGAAGCTGCACAAGGGCCAGCAACTGCCGCCATTGTTAATGCTATACACAAAGCAACAGGAATTAGAATTAGAGAATTGCCATTAAATCAAGAATTGCTGAAAAAGCCTTAAGAACATTCCTCTATTAAGTCCGCATGCATATTGTGGGCTTTTTTCTTTAGCCCTACTCCTTATATTAATCGTAAATCTTTTACGTCATTAAATTTTGGTCAAAACTATTGTTTTTATAGCGAGTCTAGCTTAGTTTTAGAACTTTATTTATATTGAGTCTAAATAAATATAGCATAGATGAGCAGCAAAAAGAACAACAGAAAGTTTAAGAGCATTATGGGTTTTGTCCACTTATGGTTGGGCTTAATTTCCGGAATTATTGTTTTCATAATTGCTATTACTGGTTGTTTTTATGCTTTTCAAGCCGAATTGAGAGACCTTACTGAGCCATATAGATCAGTTGAAGTAGAAAACAAAGCTGCTTTACCTCCATCTTATTTTGAAAAAGTAGCTCACGAAACTCTTCCAGGTAAACACCTACATGGTATCAATTATCCGGGAGCTGATAAAGCAGTTGAAATTATCTATTTCGATTTTGCTCCTAACTATCATTACTTCTACGTTTTTGCCAATCCATATACTGGAGAAGTGCTTAAAGTAAAAAACATGGAAGAAGATTTCTTTCAGTTTATTCTTGATGGTCACTTTTACCTTTGGCTACCACCAGAAATTGGGCAACCAGTTGTTGCTTATGCTACACTAGTTTTTGTAGTAATGCTCATTACAGGTATTGTACTTTGGTGGCCTAAAAACAAAGCTGCTGCAAAACAGCGATTCAGTATAAAATGGAGTGCAAGGTGGAGAAGAAAAAACTACGATATACATAATGTACTCGGTTTTTACTCTTATTTCATTGCATTAATATTGGCTTTAACCGGACTAGTTTGGGGATTCCAATGGTTTGCCCAAGGTGCTTATCTAGCTTTAGGAGGTGAGAAATCAACCATGTATCTAGAACCTCAATCAGATACCACAAACATTGCTACTTTAACTGCTAATACTGACTTACCACCTATTGATAAAATCTGGCATAAAATGCTCGATGAATACCCAAATGCAGAATCTATTGAGGTACATGTTGCCGAAACTAAAACAGGACCAATTGCGGCCAATGCTAACCCAGACGCAAGCACTTTTTGGCAAGTAGATTACCGTTACTTCGACCAGTATACTTTAGAAGAAATTCCTGTAGATCATATATATGGAAGACAAGCAGCATTGGATAATGCTGATAAAGTATTCAGAATGAATTACGATATACATACCGGCGCTATACTTGGTTTTGCAGGAAAACTGTTAGCCTTTTTCGCGAGCTTAATTGTTGCTAGTTTACCAATAACCGGTTTTTACATCTGGTATGGTAGAAGAAAAAAGAAAAAAGCAGCAAAAGATACAAGCTCTAATCAAGCTCAAAGACAAACTCAATCTGCCAGAAAAAGCTTTAAACCTAAGAAAAGAGAGAAAGTTTCTCAAGAGGTAACTTCATAAATTAATTAGCATAACCTCTTTAAATCTGATATTTGCCTTAAATTGTTAGCTTTAGGTTTTGATGTATTTTAATATGGAAGAAAATCCTGTTATACAATATCTAAAGCATAATGGCAGATACCCAGAGAAGGATTTATTGATGCTTCAAGATGAACTTGTATTTCGCAAATTGAAAAAAGACGAAATACTACTTGAAAAAGGAGAAGTTTGTTCCACTTTTTCATTTTTGGAAGCGGGAGCTATAGTTCATTATGATATAGATTCAGATATTTATACTCATGTTTTTGATGTGAACATCCCAAAAGATTGGGTGATCAATCACAAAAGTTTTTCTTCCCGAAAACCTTCTGAGTACACGATTAAAGCTTATGAAGAGAGCACTATTTATTCTCTTTCCATAGATTCAATTCATAAGTTAATTGGAATTTCTCAGGTATTTTTACAGCTTGGTAAGCTCCTAGACGAAGCCACTTCTAGGGTTGAATTTTTTGATAAAAACTACTCTCCTGATGAAAAATACCAATACATACTCGATAATAAACCTGCACTACTTCAAAAATTCCCACAAAGGTTAATCGCAGCTTATTTAAAAATTACACCCGAAACTTTGAGCCGCGTAAGAAATAGGTTTTCAAAATCCTAATACATTTATTGATTTCGATCAACGTCTGTTTCCAATGCTGCTTCAGATATTTGATTTTCTAAAAATAATCTAAATGGAAAATCAATTTTACAGAAATGCAGGTATTTCTCTCATTACAGGAGCTATCTTAATTATCACAACTATGGTATTGCATCCAACTGGTGGAAGCTTGCATCATATCATCCAAATTACAAACATAGCGATGATCTCTCATGCAATAGGCATTTTTAGTATACCAATGTTAGCATTTGGGTTTTATGGTTTATCTCAATATTTACTTGATAAAAGTAAGGCCTCGACTCTAGCCTTTCTAATTATGCTTTTAGGTTTAATAGCTGCCATGTTTGCAGCCATTATAAATGGATTAACCATCCCATATTTTTTAAACCAATATGCAGAGAATATCGAAGCAAATGAAAACTTGTTAAAGGCAATTATCAAATTTGGATTCAGCTTTAATAAATCCTTAGATTATGTTTTTATTAGTGCTTGCTGTTTGGCAATATTACTTTATTCTATCATCATTATGTTGCAAAATAAAATGCCTAAATGGATTGGTATTTATGGTCTTTTGCTCATTTTACTCACTTTAATTGGTTTGGCAACTAGTTTTGTTTTTACAAGTGTTTTCGGATTCAGCATTTTCATTTTCAGCATTGCAAGTTGGTTTTTAGCAACTGGATACTTACTTACAAAATCTAAAGGAATATGAGCAAAGAAAAAATTAAAAAAGCTTACGAAGAGTTGGCAGAAAGTTATAATGCATTAATAGATACCAAACCTCACAATGCCTATTACGACCGCCCAAATACTTTGAGTTTAGTCGGAGATATACATGGCAAATCTGTGCTCGATGCCGCTTGTGGGCCGGGAAAATACGCAGAAGAATTGATTAAAAAAGGTGCAAATGTCACAGGTTTTGATCTCAGCCCAAAAATGATTTTACTTGCAAAAAAAAGGAATAATACGCCTAATTCTTTCTTTGTGCACGACTTGTCAAAACCACTCGATATGTTTGAAAACGCATCTTTTGATCTGGTAATTTGTGCTTTGGCTTTGCACTACCTAGAAGATTGGGACCAAACAATGCAGGAGTTTTATAGAGTTTTAAAACCAAATGGACGTTTGGTAATTTCAATCGAACATCCATTTTTTGAATACAATTACTTTAAGTCTACCAAGTATTTTGATGTAGAACTAGTAAAATGCACATGGTCGGGCTTTGGCAAACCCATCGAAATGCATAGTTACAGAAGGTCTTTAAATGATTGTATAACACCGCTTACAAATAATGGATTTTTAATCGAGAAAATTCTAGAACCTAAACCAGTAGAAGCTTTTAAAAAAGCAGACCCAAGACATTACGAAGAGTTGAATACTTTTCCAGCTTTTATGTGTTTAAGTGCATTAAAAAAGTAATATAACGGCTAATGAACCAGACTTAAATAATATACTTGTACAGGTTGTTAGCATAGATATTTAATGTATCTTAGTTTTTATGAGAAAAAATATTTTTTATAGCCTAATCATTTTTTTGCTTTTGGTAGGATGCAATAAAATGACAGAAATTGAACAATATGGTCAACACTTTCAGCAGCATCAAGACTATAATAGTTTAAGCAAAGTACTTGATCTAATAGGTAAAACTCCAGATACAAGTTATGTAAAGAAAATATTAGGACAACCTATAGAAATGGGCTTTGATTATAGGTATTTGCTAGATTCTACTGGCCCAAATGGCTGTGTAGTAGGTGCTGTATTCCATATTGATGATATAGGTAAAATCGACCAAAAATGGATTGGTGAGATTTGTGAGTGAAAAAATAGCAAAATTACTTTCTAATTAAAAATAGCTAAAGTTGTATATGCTGTTATTTACTAATTAACACTATTCACACTATTTTTCTGTATGCTTTTCATAACATTACTCCTAAGAAAATTAGCAGATTTGTAATAATTTAATAAAATCTGTAACTAACGTATTTAAATACAATTAGTCAATTACTATATTTTACTACCATGAACACGCAAAACAAAAAACCAAGTACACTACTTATTGTAGGAGTTTTGTTAATCTCCTTCGATCAAATTGTAAGTCATTATGTAAACATGCCAGATTTTTTTAATGGATTATTAATGGGAACCGGTATTGGCTTACTCATTATGGCGGTTTATAAGCTTAGTAAACTAAAAGTCTTCTACTAAGAAAAAGAACAAACATACATCTCGAAAAATCAGGGTAATTTTCTAGATAAATTTAGCATTGAAGAAATAGAAATATTTGTTGTTTTCTTCTTTATTTTGCTGTGAAATTAAAGATAACCAGCAATGAAAATAACAGACCCTGATTTTTTTGACACACTAAAAGAATCATTACCAAAAAAGAATCAAGTAGAAATAGACAATTTTATGTGCAAAGACTGGAATGTGTATTATGAATTATACAATCCAGAAAACTTTGAAGATCCACTTAACCCTCCAGGCGCTTGGTACGATCCAAATTCTAATTATGAATATTACGAAAAGCCATTTAGAGGTACAGAACACATCACGATTTATACAGACGAAGAAAAAGTTAGTTTAACTGCGCTACAAAAGTTAATTAAGAACTCAGATAGTATAGAGCAAGAGATTTTAAGTACTCTGGTAAATTATACATTTGGTAATGGTGGTGCTTATGCAGAAGGGAAGCATTATGCTTATGCAAAAAAGACCATCGAACTGTTTCATAATACTACTTTCACAGATGAGGAATTTATCAAGCGAAACCTCCGAATTGATACCATAGTAATTCCGGCAGAAAAAGATGAGGTACATATTGATTTCCGCTGTGGATGGGATGGTGAACACGGAATTATCGTAAAAATCAAGAATAACAAAGTAAAAGAGGTAGCTTAAAGCTAAGTAGTACTAATTATGTTTGAAGAATTAACTATTGCAGAAAAGTTGATTTTTCTAAATAGAAAAACATCTTCAAATACTTTAGTTTGGAAAACTTTGTTTGAGCTTCACTTAAACAGAATTGTTGAGATAAAAGACTTAAGTTTTACTTATCTCAACAACTCTATTGAACTCAAAAAACATCAATCTATTCTGGTAGCGCCTTTTAAAGGCGAAATCGGCAAACCAATCCCACTTCAGCTTTACAAATTTAAATTAGCAAATTTGCTTGAGCATTTTGATTACTTCAAAAAGCTAGTGATTGATAATAGTTGGAGACTTACCATTTTGTTTAAACAACAATATTTATTTGAGAAGCTATTATTTGGAAATAGACTGTCTGAAAAAGGCAATCAAGAGCTTAACAATATTAAAGATTTTATTCATCCTATTCCGGAAAGTTCTGATTAGAGCAAAACCTTATTTAAAAGCTGAGATATTCATTCTAAATTTTTGTAAATTAAGTCTGTAAATTCCTTACAGTGTCAATACAAAATTACTTTTTTAGATGAAACTCTCTATCCTAATTCTTTTGCTCAATCTGTTTATAGTTAATCACAAACAACTAACAGAATCCATTTTTTCTTTCAATAATTATAATCAGCCAGAAATTTCTAAAGGCATAATTTATCTTTCAAATAATAGTGGGATGAGTTGGCAAAATATAAGCAATGGCATTCCAGAAGATGCTATGTTATCCGACTTGTCTCTATCTGGTAATTCATTGGGAATTGCCACAAAGAAAAATGGTGTGTTTTTGTATGATGCAACTACTTCGAAATGGAACAAAACCTTAAATACTCCCTCAAATTTCGACATTAATGCTTTGCTTATTTTAGACGGACTTATTTATACTGGTACTAATGGAGCAGGAATTTTTATGTCTACAGACAATGGTGCAAATTGGCAACAATCAAACTTTGGTTTAGAAAGTCTCATTATCCGTAAAATCGCTAAGATCGAAGACAAAATATATGCTTGCACTAATGGTGGACTGTTTACATTAAATCTATTTACCAACCACTGGGAAAAAGAATTTGGCGACAAACTCTTGCAAGTAAATGGTATCACAATTTTAAATAATACAATATTTATTGCGACCAACAAGGGTGGATTTAAATCAGCTATCAATCAAAAAAACTGGCAGAGAATGTCATTAGATCATTCATTTCATAATATAAGTGCATCTGGTAAAACCCTGTTTGCCTTGGCATATAATGAGCTTTACGCCTCTACGGATAATGGCGAAACTTGGTACAACGATCAAGCTGGTATTCCGAAAGGGATGTATACTTTCCAATTAGTTCACACTAACAATTACACACTTGCAGGTCAGTGGGATGGAATTTATAAAAAAGACTTCGCGTCTAACTGGATAAAATGGAACAATGGTTTGCCAGCAAAAATCCCCATAACAGAGCTAAAAGGAAATGCACATTTTCTAGTTGCAGCGTCCTCTGGTTGGTATTTAGGGGATTGAATGACAATTTTCTTTTATTTACCTATTCCAATAGTGTTGATTTGAATTACATTTGCCCGAAACCAAATTTAAACTGGCTAAGAATTTAAGATTAACTCTGTGATGAAGGATTTTGGAACTGAAACAATCCCACAATTTATGGTGGCTGCTCCAGCTAGTAATTGTGGCAAAACTACCTTAACCTTGGGCTTATTGAGCGCATTTAAAGCAAAAGGCTTATCCATTCAGCCATTTAAATGTGGCCCAGATTACTTGGATACACAACTGCACACAAAGGCTTCGGGGCAACAGAGTATTAACCTAGACTTGTTCTTTTCATCAGAAAATCATGTAAAAGAATTATACAGTCAATATACTCAAAACAAACAAGCAACGGTTGTAGAAAGTGTAATGGGTTTGTTTGATGGGGCAAACAGAGGCAATGGTAGTTCTGCAAATATTTCCAAGTTACTCAATATCCCAGTTATTCTTGTTGTAGACGCTAGAGCAATGGCTTATTCGGTGGCTCCCCTGCTTTATGGTTACAAAAATTTTGACCCTGCTGTAAACATCGCTGGTGTAATTTTCAACTTTGTAAATACAGATTCACATTATCAATATTTACAAGCGGC
This sequence comes from Chondrinema litorale, assembly GCF_026250525.1. Lineage (GTDB taxonomy): Bacteria > Bacteroidota > Bacteroidia > Cytophagales > Flammeovirgaceae > Chondrinema > Chondrinema litorale. Next base: position 169,652 of record NZ_CP111050.1, on the reverse strand, counting down.
TTGCAAAGATGTTGGCATTCGCTCTTTTGGATATGTTCCCAAAAATGAGACTATCAAAATCCCCGGCAGGCATTTGGGCTTGGTTACTTCTCCAGATTTGCAATGGGATGAAATCTTCAAAAATTTATCTAGCCATATTGCCAAACATCTCGATTTAGACGAAATAATCGAAGCAACGTCGAAACCTATTCCAGTTCAACAAACGCAAAAAAACATCAATTCTAACAAGAAATTAAAGATTGCCATTAGCAAAGACGAAGCCTTTTCTTTTACCTACTACGAAAACCTAAAGGCATTGGAATTTTTAGGAGAAGTTACTTTTTTTAGTCCTTTACATGATACAGAATTACCCAAAACAGATTTTATCTATTTATCTGGTGGTTATCCTGAATTGTATCTCGAAAAGCTCTCCGCAAACAAATCCATGTTACAATCCATTAAGAATTACTGCGAGCAAGGTGGTAAAGTACTCGCAGAATGCGGTGGCATGATGTATTTAGGCAAATCGATTGAAGATAGAGAGGGCAATACATATCCAATGGCTAATTTCTTCGATTATACAACTTCTATGGCTCAACCAAAACTTTCTTTAGGCTATAGAAAATTCTTTGTTGAGCATGAGGAGTTTCGAGGACATGAGTTTCATTATTCAAATATAGTAGAACACTCAACCATAGAAACTTGTGGTGATTTTAAAAATGCCACCGACCAGCCTACTGGTACTAAATTGTTTAGAAAAAACAAGGTGTGGGCAAGTTATATGCATTTTTATTGGGGCGAAAAAAACGAATCTGATAATTATCCTTTTCTAGGAAATATTTTAAGCTAAATTAGTACCCATATTTAACTAAATACATATATAATCTACTATGAGTTCACACTTCGATCAATATAAGGCTGAGTTAGAGCACTTAGGTCTTTCTACTATTGAAGATTTAGAAAAACTCGCAAAACCACTCATTAAGACAACTACTAAAATGGAGGTTCAAAAAGCCTCTAGACCTCCCGAAAATTCTCAACTGGATTCTCATTTTGGAGGACAACCCTATTTCGAAATTGGAGAAAGCTGGCCAACGACTGATAATGGTGTTCCACTACAATTTATCTTTCAGGTATTTAACAAGCCAGATTTGGAGCTTCCAAAAAGCATAGAGCTCATTCAGTTTTTTTACGATTTTGAAGAGTCACCTTGGGATAGCACAGATGATGGCCTAAAAATAAAGATCTATAAAAAGCTGAATAAAGATAAAATCAATTTTATTGAACAACCTGAAGAACTTCCGAGAAACAAGTATTGCGAAATTAAATTTATACCTACCGAAACATTGCCAGATTGGGATGGAATAGACTCTTATGAGACTAATGCATCAAAACTATCTTGCATTTTAAATGAAGATAAACCTTGGGAAAGCTACGGTACAGTTGTAAAAAAACTGATTGGCGAACAAGATTATCAGAGCCAGTTGGGAGGTTATCCGCGATGGATACAAGCTGATGCAGCTCCCCAACAATACAACAAACCTTTGCCTTTGCTTTTCCAGATCGATTCTGAGGATAATGCCAATATTATGTGGGGAGATACGGGCGTAATTTATGTTTTTTATGATGAAGTAACTGATAGAACAGAGTTTACTTTACAATGCCTATAATTGAAAAATGCTGAATACAATATATGAGTAGATCAAGAAAGAAAACAAAAATAAGAGGAATAACCACCTCAACTACTGAGAAAAAAGAAAAGCAAGATGCCAATAGAAAATTTCGTAGAACGATTAACCAAAAAGTAAAATCAGGAGAAGGTCATCTACCACTTTTGAAAGAATTATCTAACGTATGGAGCTTTTCAAAAGATGGGAAATTCTTCGATAGTGAAATGGAAGACAAGTATTTGAGAAAGTGAATGGCAGATATGCTAATTGAAAAACAAAAAAGCGCCTTTTAAAGCGCTTTTTTTAAGTAATAATATTATAAAACTTTGTAAACCTGACCAGTTTGAAAGCCCAAAACACTTTTAACATAAGCCTGAGCAACTCGATCCATCGTAACTGGAATGTGCCCCGGAAAAAACGGAAAGTAATTTGGTGATTCTTCTACCACATCTGGCCCAATAGCATTTATACGAATGCCATCTTCCAATTCAATAGCTGCACCTCGAATAAAACCATCAATGGCACCATTTACAGCACTAAGTGAAGATGCTAATTTAATTGGATCTTCGCCCACACTTCCAGAAGTTAAAGTGAAAGAACCCTTTGGATTGATATAATGCTGACCAATTAAAACTAAATTGACTTGTCCCATCAATTTGCTGTTTACAGTTACTCTAAACTCTGTATCGGTCATTTCTTTAAATGGACCAAAATGACCATCGCCAGCGGCACAAACTAAAGCATCAAAAGCACCTACTTTTTCAAACATATTTTTGATCGAATCAGGATCAGTCATATCAATTTGAATGTCGCCACTTTTTGACCCAACTTTTACAATTTCATTGTCTTTTTCAAGGGCTTTTACTACATGTTTACCAATTGTGCCAGTGGCACCAATAATTATAATTTTCATAATATTAATTAGTTTTATTGCAAACCTACGCCAATACTGTACTTTTGTCAAGTAGTTTCCTTTTTGTCAAGTAATGACAAAATTGTCTTAAATTGACCCTGTAGCTTTATAGCCATGAAAAAAATTCAAAAAATTACTCACCATGCAGATGAATGTCCTATAACAGCCACAATAGATATAATTGGGGGTAAATGGAAACCACCATTAATCTGGCTATTAATGAAAGGACCTCTAAGGTTTGGTGAAATACACAAACTTATTCCGGGCATGGCACTTAAAGTACTTTCTAGAAGTTTAAAAGAGCTTGAGTCAGACGGTATCATCATTAGAACTGCTTATCCAGAAATACCTCCTAGAGTAGTTTACTCGCTCAGTGAAAAAGGTGAATCTTTAAGACAAATTATGCACTTACTATCCGATTGGAGCAAAGAGCATATATTAACTGAACAAGAAAGTACGCAAAAGACAAATTAAGTTAAGATTTAAGCAACCTGAGTATACTAAGACTGCTTTTTTAGACAAATGATATTTATATTTATCTGCAACTCTAAACACTCAAACAAATACTTACATGCAGGTAAATCAATTAAAATCAAAACCTCACTTTCCTATTTTGGATGGCTTGAGAGGCATTGCCGCTCTTATGGTTGTTGCATTTCACTTATGTGAAGCACATGCCACTAGCCGTTTCGATCAATTTATTAATCATGGTTATTTAGCGGTAGATTTTTTCTTTGTGCTTTCTGGTTTTGTAATTGGCTATGCCTATGATGACAGATGGGGAAAAATTACCATTGGAGACTTTATTAAAAGAAGATTAATCAGATTGCAACCAATGGTAATAATAGGTTCAATTATAGGTGGTATTTGTTTTTATTTTCAGGCCTCAGATTTTTTCCCACTTATTGCCAAAACACCTATTTGGAAAATGCTCATTGTAATGCTCATCGGCTGCACTCTACTGCCAATTCCCAAATCGATGGATATACGAGGTTGGCAAGAGATGCACCCACTCGATGGCCCTGCTTGGTCTTTGTTTTTTGAATATATTGGTAATATTCTTTATGCACTATTTGTACGCAAATTTTCTAATACTCTATTAAGTATATTGGTTTTCCTTTGTGGAGCTGTACTTATACACCTTACTGTTACCAGTCCCAATGGTGATATTATTGGTGGTTGGTCTATAGACCCAACTCAACTTTATATTGGCTTTACCAGATTAATGTATCCATTCTTTTCTGGTTTGTTATTATACCGCTTGGTAAAACCGGGTAAAATGAAACATGGCTTTCTATTAAGTGCCATTTTGATCGTAATTGTGTTGGCTATTCCAAGAATTGGGGGTAAAGAAAACATTTGGCAAAATGGACTTTACGATGCATTAAATATCATCATTACCTTTCCAATAATCGTTTATTTGGGAGCAAGTGGAGAACTGAAAGGTAACTTTCAAAACAAAATCTGCAAGTTTTTAGGCGATATTTCTTATCCTATCTACATCACCCATTATCCTTTAATTTACATCTATACTGCTTGGGCAAAAGACAATAAAATATCTTTACAAGAAGGATTGCCTTTAGCTTCACTGGTTTTTATTGCCTCACTTACTTTAGCTTATGTTTGCTTAAAGTTTTATGATGAACCTGTGAGAGCTTGGTTAAAAAAAAGTGTATTTATGCGGGGTAAAAACCCTGCTAAAGTATAAGTTTAGTAGGATTTTTCTGGTTAAATTGAAATAATCACTAAAAAGTGTAATAATATTTGGCTATATGTTACCTACTCTATATAATCAGTTTCTTTCTTCAAAGAAACATCTATTGACTATCTAAAGCCATCGAAAATTTAATATGAAAACTATTTATTTTTTTACCCTAGTGTTGCTTATTCTGAGCGGATGTGCAAATAACAAAATTGTTCCTGTCGCAAATACACTGCAAGCAAATGGAGACATAGAGCCAAACCAACAAGAACTCATCTTTAACTGTATAAAAGATTTCCCAAACAATACGGAGCTTTCACTGGCAATTATTGAAAATGGGAAAGTGAAATTTTATGGAGTTAAGCGAGAGAATGACTCAGTGAGTGATGTAGTAAATCGTAAATCTGCTTTTGAAATTGGCTCCATTACTAAAGTATTTACATCTACCCTTTTGGCAAATTATGCATTAGAGGGCAAATTAAAACTGGACGAAAATATCAATCAATACCTCAATTTTACTTTAAAAAACAATACCCCAATTACCTTTATATCTTTAGCTAATCACACTTCTGGATTACCCAGAATGCCTTCTAATTTTATGCTATCTGCTATGCTAAGTCCTGATAATCCTTATAAAGATTATGATGAAGCAAAACTAAAAGCTTATTTAACAGAAGAACTCACCCTTACCGAAGAGAATGGAAAACCTAGTTATTCTAACCTTGGAGCTGGCCTATTAGGTTATACCTTAAGCAAGGTTTCAGGGAAAGACTACCAAACCATGTTGCAAGAGAAAATATTTTCTAAATACAATATGCTCAATTCTACCACTAACAGAAATGAACTAAAAGTGCCTCTTGTAAAAGGTTTAGATAAAGATGGTGACGTAACTTCCAACTGGGATATAAAGGCATTAGTTGGTGCTGGTGGTATTTTGTCTAACACAGAAGATTTATCAAAATTTGCGATGGCTCAGTTTAATAGTGCAAATGAAGAATTGACACTCACCAGAAAAAAGACTTATGTTGACAACACAAGCTACGATATGGGATTAGGTTGGCATGTTTCCGAATCAAAATCGGGTGGTGAGGTTTACTGGCACAACGGTGGTACCGGTGGCTATCGCACTTGCATGGCACTAGATATGCCAAGAAAAAATGCAGTGATAGTTCTTTCCAACATTTCCGCCTTCAATAACGAATCGACTAAGATTGATAAACTCTGCTTCGAATTAGCAAAGACCTTGAAGGAAAAGACAGGAGCTGAAAGCATTGATGAATAAGTTCATCGTACTGGAAATGGAAAAAGGAAATTAAGGGCTATATTTAGTTAACTGTGACAAGCTTAAACTATGAAAGCATTTCTTTGTTTCCTTTTTCTATTTCAATCGACATTTGTATTGGCAAAAGCTTCATTAGTTATACATGTAGAACAAATTGATGCATTTTCAATAATTGATGAAGTTGAACTCAACATTGATGGAGAACATCATTTAAAGAAATTTAAAAGCTATTTAGTTGAGTTTGATAATTTGGATAAAGGAACATATACATTAACTTTTAAAACCATTACTGGAACTCGATTTCAAAAGGAGATTGAAATAAAGAAGCATAAAAAATACAAACTAGAATATTCGCTAGATGATTTTTTTATTGACTTAAGTAATGAATCGAGTTTGTATGAGACATTTTTCAAGCAACAACATGGACATTTAATCATATATAATTTTACTGCTATTGGATGCTTAGATCGTAAAAAAGAAAGCATTGTCATCACAAAACAAGGCAAGGATGTTAAGATAACTCTACTTCCTGAATTCAATGCTATGCAATCTAATAATGATTATTCCTCTTTAAAGAAAACAGTTGCTTTAGAGAATGTAGAGATAATAAATGCATTTCTACATTTTGAAAAAGAAGCTAGTAAACAAAATACTGATGCCTGTTCCTTTACTGGTATTTCAGGAGGTTCTATGAGCTCTACACTAATTTTTTTAGGAGATAAAATGGTTAGATACGATTATTGCCCACAAAACTTTAGAGGCTTTAAAGAATTGAAAGAAGCAATTAAGGATGATTGGTAATTCAACCATTATTGCCAGTTTACATTTTGCTTTATTTCTTCTATAAAATCTGCATCATTACTATATTCAATAGATAATTCTTTAAGATCTTTATGAGTTAGCACTGGACTTTTCACAAATTTATATAAGCCATACTCACTAATAAATTTCTTAAATATTTTTTTGCAGTTACCATATTCTACATGAAATAGCTCATCGCCACTTTTACCGGATTCCCATGCTTCATATCTTGTGATAAACAAAGTCTCATAACTCTTTAAAAACCATGCTTCTACAATACTATCATCACCAAAAGAAGTCGTATAGCTTTTCATTCTCCATAAGAATCCATTTTTAAAATCTTTGATAGAAATAAGATTTTCAGCAAAAATTGGAATACCCCAAGAGTCTCTATATTCCTCAAAAAAATCTTCACAGAATTCGCCATTACACTGTTTGATAATAAATTCTGCACGTGTTTTTGCCGATTCCGACTTTTCTTTTTTAAGTAATTCTGCGATCAGAAGAAAATCCGCAATAGGTTCATTTTCTTCTGACCGCTTTTCAATGATAGAATCAACTAAGTCTCTTGATATTAAAGCTAATGGCGATTTTACTTTTAAAATTCTATTTAAATACTCATACCTTTTTTCCATAAATATTAATTAATCAAACACTCATTCCACCACTGAACTGAAATACTTTTCCCAAAAAGCCATTTTGTCGAGTGTGGGTAGTTTCTGAGATTGTATTACTGTGTCTATCACAATCACTTGTTCAGAACTTGCTGTGTAGGGTTTCCATTCGGGTAAACCTTCACCATTAGGATTCCCTGTTTTAGCGAAGTTTGCCCAATATGTAGACATGGTTTTGGCAATTTCTTTATCTATATTTTCCCAAGGTCTATTGAGCGTGTGCAAATTATCATAAGCATAAACGATTTCACCAGAATGGAAAGCACCAAACTGAGTATCAGGCATATAGCCGGGAACCTGTCTGTTAAAATTGTACATAAATACAGGTTGCTGTCCGGTTTTATCTTGTAATTTCCCCCATTCGTAAACTTGTGCACCAAATATCTGATCTCGACTCATATCCAGTTGAGCCTGAGTTATTTCTTCTAGTGTTTCTGATGGATAAACCTCATAAAAATCTGTAGACATTTCACCAAACTTATTGCTTATCATCTCTCTATATTCCTTTTCTTCTAATTCTTGCGCACCAACCAAATCATTCTTATTCCAACCCAATAAAAGGTTTACATCATTCTGTTTTCCCTGCGCATAAGTTTCAGGAATGCTTTTATCCATCACATATCCATCTGCATAAGGCCAAGACAAAGCACCTTGAGCAGCCAAAATTTCTTCTGCAGGTAATTTTCTTAGTTCTTTTATCGACTTAAAGCCCAAATTCTGCGCGAAATTTACGCCCATTTGCTCAGCCATTTCTTTGGTAATTTCATCTTTCGGAAAATGCAAAAAGCTTCCCCCACTTTCTGCAATGGCATTTTTAAATAAACCTTTGGCTAATGGAGAAGAAGTGAGAAAGTTTACACCAAATGCACCGGCAGACTGACCCGCTATGGTTACATTTTCAGGATCGCCACCAAAAGCAGCAATGTTTTCTTTCACCCATTGTAAACCGGCAATCATATCCATAATGCCATAATTACCCGAGCCATTATAATCTGTTTCTTTGCTTAAATCTGGATGTGCCAAAAAGCCAAAAGCACCTACACGGTAATTTAGACTCACAAACACCAGCCCCTTTTTAGCCATAGCTGTTCCATCGTAAATTGGGCAGCCAGTACCACCAGAGCGAAAACCTCCCCCGTATATATAAACTAAAACTGGTTTTTTCTCTTCGGTTTTCTTCGGTTCTGTCCAAACATTTAGATACAAGCAATCTTCACTAATCGGAGATTCTGGAATCAAAAATTCTTGCGACCAGTATAAAAAAGGCTCTGGCTTATTTTGCATGGGGCTAGGACCAAAAGCAGTACAGTTTTTTACACCTTCCCAACTTTTAACTGGTTGCGGAGCTTTCCACCTTAACTCTCCAACTGGTGGAGCAGCAAATGGGATTCCTTTATATGAAATTATATTGTTAACCGAATCAATTGAGCCTTTAATCTTCCCTCCTGTAACTAAAATTTCATCGTCGGGCATTTTAGATACCTGCGAACAAGATTGTAAAAAGGCTAATGTGATGGATAAGAAAAAGAATAATAATCTATTAGCTTGCATGTTGTTATTAAATTTTTTTGGAATTTTCATATCTACTTAGATTCTCTTGTTTCAATTTATGAAATAGCAAATTAAGTTTCCAGTCTCATATAGTCTTTATACTTATTTCTAATAAATTGTTTTTAAAAAAGTAAAAATCAGTTTAAAAAACATCACAAAAGGGATATTCTAACAGTTTACAGTTACATTTTATCTAAAAATAGCAATATTAAATTAGCCATTTTGTTTTAAAATTTTTTGAGCACAATCGAATATCTCTTTCAGGCTAACTTCTCAATTAATATTTAATTAGAGCTAAAATATCATCATAAAGATTCGAAATAGAATTTCTCTCTTAGAAAAGATATTATACAAAGTTCTAATAGCCAATTACTATAAAATTTTTAATACAAAAAAACTTCCTTATGGCACAGTATAAACCTTTTGCAAATGGAGTTGAAGTGAACGGACAGACTATTTTAACTTTTGTGGATGCAATACCAGCTTTTAAAGATGTAATGTTTGGTATTTTAGCAAAACATGGGCTTTATACAATCGAAGCAGATGGGTGGTATTCTCAAGAAAGCTGGTTAAATGCTTTTAAAGAAATTGGTGAAAAATATGGTGAAAATACCTTATACGCTATTGGCAAGCAAATTCCCGAAAATGCGAAATTTCCTCCTGAAATCGATGATTTAGAAAAAGCATTTTCTGCTATTGATATTGCCTACCAAATGAATCATCAAAATGGGGAGATTGGCTATTACAAATTAGTAGATTTTGATGGAATTTATAGAAGAGCTGTAATAGAATGTAAAAATCCGTACCCAAGCCATTTTGATAGAGGTATTATTACAACCATGACAAGAAAATTTAGGCCTATAGAAAGTATTGTGATTAATGTAATTTTGGATGAAAACAAACCCAGCCGACTCAATGGTGCAGAAAGTTGTACTTATAAAGTTGAATGGTAGTATATAATTTAAAAAGGGCAGTTTAGAAGATTATCTCAGACTGCCCTTTTACTTTTAAATAACAATGTGCGTCATTCAATTTCAGCTTAATCATCTAAGCTTTTAAATCCTTCTAAAACAGTTTTAAAGCATTTTGCCTGATCTCCATTTTCATCGGTATTAGGTTTTACACCATAGTACAAATCCATAAAGTTGCCTGCGCTTGTCCAAACGGTTTGAACCATACCAGTAAAATTCTCTTTCATTTCTGGTGTTGCATTCGCTCTAAACTCCAACATTTGTTTCAATTGTTTTTCTGCTAGATCGGCCTTTCTCCAAGGGCAAATAGCTACATTTAAATCTTTTGAAGCAAAAAGTACAGGAGTTGGATCTACTCTTTCGTAATGCCAATCGCAGATCATCACATCTTTAGGAATTAAATCAATTGCCGGATGAGTATTATTCATACTCGCCTCCCACATGCCAATACCTGTAGATTTCCCATCGATTAATCTATCACCCCAAATCCAAAGCTTTTTATCATTTAAAGCAAGATGATTCCTGATTTTTGTAACTTCTCCTGCAAATAGTTCTGCTTTATCTTTACCAGAACATCTCGGGCATTGTTCTTCTCCAATATAGAAGACTTCATCCATTCCAGCATGAAAAGCATCTGCTTCAAATACTTCTACAATCTCATCGACCAACTCAAAAACTACTTTATGCACTTCTGGGTGAAGCGGACAGTAACTTTTGCAATACAAGCCATCTTCATTTGGCCACTCGTATTTCTCTGGTAATTTCACATTGGGAGTTTCATCAAACTCTGGGTACACTTGGAGTAATTTCTCCAACGAACTATGCCACGACTGATGCCCCAATAGATTAATTTGGGGAACAATAGCAATGTTATATTTCTTACAAGCTGCTACTATTTTTTTTATATCGGCAGTAGACAGCGCATCTTCATTTACTAGTTCTGGATGCGATTTGTATTGGTAACCATAATCTACTCTTAAAATGAGGGTATTTATGTTGTTGGGACCTAATTCCTCATCAATAAATTTAATAAACCTATCTAGGTTTTTAAGGTCTGGTGAAGCAATTGCCAAACCTCTAACAGGTAAAATAGCATCTAATTTATCTTGTGCCTGTAAAAAGTTGATTGATAAAATGCTCAGCAAAAGCATTAAATGAAATCTGATATTTTTCATTTTGATGGTAATAAAATTTGACTGATAAATTGAAAATAGAAGTCAGAGATACATCGAATGGATTTATGTATTACATTGTCTTATAAATTCTGGTAGTAAAGTATTTACAGGAAAGATTTCCGGAATGGAGTAAAGTAGTCATTCCGGAAAGTATTTTTAACTTAACTCTTTTATAGCATGATCTACAGCTCTAGCTGTAAGTGCCATATAAGTTAATGAAGGGTTTTGCGTACTTGTTGATGTCATACAAGCGCCATCGGTTACATACACGTTTTTACAAGCGTGCAGTCTGTTCCACTTGTCTAACAGAGAAGTTTTAGGGTCTTTACCCATTCTTACACCTCCCATTTCGTGTATATCTAAACCTGGAGCTTGTTTTGAATCATGTGTTTTGATGTTTGTGAAACCCGCTGCCGTGTACATCTCGGTAAGTTGCTCATGGAAATCGGCAATCATCTTCTCATCGTTGTCATCATAATCCATTGAGATTTTTAATTGAGGAATTCCCCACTCGTCAACTTGAGTACCGTCTAGCGTTAACTTACTTTCTTCTTTAGGAATAGTTTCGCCCATCATGTGAGAACCTACTCTCCAAGGTCCATATTTAGGGTTTAATAGATTGTTTTTCAAGTCATCACCCAACAAACCTGCAGAATCAAGATCGATACTTCTACCAGCATTAAACCCAGATGCATAACCTCTTAAGAAATCGGTTTCTTGCTTAAATACATTTCTGAATCTTGGAATGTAACCACTTGTAGGTCTTCTGCCAAAAGTTGCTTTATCCATAAAGCCTTCGTACTCAGCAGTAATTCTTGCTCTGTAATTATGGAATGCCACATATCTGCCCAACAAATCATTATCGTTACCTAAACCATTTGGGAAACGGTCTGATTTTGAGTTTAACAGAATGAGGTTTGTATTTAAAGCCGCAGCATTTACAAACACAACTGGTGCGTAATATTCTACAGACTCCTTGGTTTTGGCATCTATTACTAATACACCTTTAGCTTGTTGCTTTTCTTCATCATACAAGATAGAATGAACAACAGAATTATTTTTTAGTGTAAGATTACCGGTTCTCATTGCCGCCGGAATAGTACTAGAATTACTGCTAAAATATCCACCAAAAGGACAACCACGTTGACACAAGTTTCTACTCTGGCATTTTACCCTTTGCTGTTGTGCATAGTACTCATCGTTACCTGTAATATGCGCACATCTGGCGATAATTACATGACGCTGTTTTTCATATTTTTCTGCAAGAAAATCTTTGAAATACTGCTCTACACAAGACAATTCCATTGGAGGTAAAAATTCTCCGTCTGGTAGCTCGGGTAATCCATCTTTGTTACCGGAAACACCTGCAAACTTCTCTACATACGAATACCAAGGTGCTAAATCTTCGTATCTAATTGGCCAATCTACCGCAAATCCATCTCTTGCTGGTCCTTCAAAATCGAAGTTACTCCAACGTTGTACTTGTCTTGCCCAAAGTAAAGATTTTCCTCCGGTTTGGTAGCCACGTATCCAATCGAAAGGTTTTTCCTGCACATACGGGTGTTCTTTGTCTTTTACAAAAAAGTGTTGAGCATCTTCTTTAAATGCATAACATTTGCTCACCACAGGATTTTCTTTTTGTATATCTTCAGGAATTGTATTTCTATGTGGGAATTCCCAAGGCATTTTATTGGTAGTTGGATAATCCACTACGTGCTTAACATCTCTTCCTCTTTCTAATACTAATGTTTTAAAGCCCTTTTCAGTAAATTCTTTGGCAGCCCATCCACCACTAATACCAGAACCGATTACAATTGCATCGAATGTTCTTTGCTTTACACTATCTATATTCAAATTAGCCATAAATATTTACTCTTTTTGTTGGGTCAATGGTTTCACAAAAACTATGAGAGCCTGGTACCAAGGCATAAGGCATTAGCTCAGTCATTACATACTGAGATTGCAAGAAACCTTGCACAGTATATCTCTTTGATGTGTTGAGAAAATACTGAATATCGCCTAAATAAGATTCTGGTGGCAACTCCTCCTTATCAGCGTCTTGCTTCATTTGTTTTACAGGAGCTTCGGTTGGCTTCTTTTCAAGAATTTCTGTGAGATAAGGTATTTTTTCTTCTGGTTTCAACTTGGCGAAAGATGTTTCTTTAAACTTTTCAGTATATCTGCCAAACTGATTTAATCCATTTATAAATATTTCCTGTTGTTTTTTAGGCATGCAATCGTCTACCATAACCCACACAAAATTCTGCACTCCTAAATCTTTAGCACCGGGAATTTCTTCACTTTTGGGTAAGATTGTATCTACCAACAAAGCAAGTAATTCTTCCTGCTCAACAGTAACTTTTAGGTTATTTAAAGCTATAGGAACTTTGTCTTCCGAAAAATCGCAAGAAGGCAAGATTAAAGCTCCGCTGGCTATAAGACCTAAATTTTTCAATAAGGTACGTCTGTTCATAATTTGATACAGCTTAATTTTAAAATGAGGTGTAATTTAACTCTATCTATTTAAAATTTATATGTTTAATTATTAATTCATGGACTCTCCGAATTTGCCAATCTCTCTGTTGCCTTTCCCCTCTACTTTATTCAAGTTATCTCCCAACTCTGTTCGCATTGAGTCTGCAAGTATTTTAAGCTTTTCTGCAGTTTTGGTATTACTTTCAATCACGTCTGTAGTTTCACTGATATCATTATTGAGATCGTAAAGCTCCAAACCTGCCTTCACCTGAAAATTATAAGGAATAGGTAAACCGTCGTCTCTACCTTGTCTACCTTCTATTGATCTGTAAGTATGCGGAAAGTACAATTTCCATTTGCCATCTCCACTGAGCATGCTTTCCAATTCATTCTGTTTGTAATAGAAGAAATAAGCATCGTGTGGATTTTCTGCTTCTTCTTTAGCCAATAAAATAGGCTCAATGTCTTTTCCATCAATCGGTTTTTCGGGCATCGTGGCATCTATCCAATTGGTAATTGTAGGCAATATATCGATGGTAGCAGCAGGAATATCTTGTTCTACACCAGAGGGTATTTTAGCAGGCCATTTTGCGATAAAAGGCACTCTTATTCCACCTTCCCAAACCGTACCTTTGCCTTCTCTCAATGGACCAGTTACACCAGAATGTGTTCCATATGATAACCAAGGCCCATTGTCTGAGGTAAAGATTACCAAAGTATTTTCATCTAAACCTTTTTCTTTTAATGCTTTGTTTATTTCACCCACCGACCAATCTATCTCCATAATAACATCTCCATATAAACCTGTACCCGATTTTCCACGAAACTTGTCTGATACGTAAAGTGGAACATGCGGCATACTATGCGCCAGATAGATAAAGAATGGTTTATCTTTATTTTTATCGATAAAGTTGATGGTTCTTTGTGTGTACCAAGTCGTTAAAGAATCTTGGTTCTCTTCTAAATATTTTACAGTTTCTTCTCCTTCTACAATCGGTAAAGGCCCGAATTTAAAGTTAGCATTATTTGGATGCTTAGACCACATATCGTTGGAATATGGCACGCCAAAATACTCATCGAAACCATGCTTGGTTGGTAAAAACTCTGGTAAGTGACCTAAATGCCATTTGCCAAAAATGGCGGTAGCATAATCTTTTTGCTTTACAATTTCTGCTAAAGTGGTTTCATTTTGATTTAAACCGATAGAATCTGTAGGGAAAAAAGCACCACTCACACCTACTCTGTTAGAATAGCAACCTGTTAATAATGAGGCTCTTGAAGCTGAGCAAACTGGCTGAGCCACATAAAAATTTGTAAGTCGGATCCCTTCTTTTGCCATTTGATCCAGATGGGGAGTCTGGTAATTTTTCTGGCCATAGCAACTCAAATCCCCATAACCCATATCATCTGCAAAAATTAGAATTATATTGGGAAGCTTGTCGGATTTCGCCGTTTGCTGAGTTGTTTTTACTTCTTGCTTACAAGCAAATAGCGTTGCGGTTAGTAAGAATAGCGTTGTTAGTGAATTAAGCTTGAATCTCATTATTTGTAACTCGTGTTAGATAGCCAATCTATGTGTTTTATATACTTTTGGAAATGTATTAGCAGGTAATAATACAAAAATATATTGTTTAAAGCATCCTTTGCTGTCTGCTAATTATGGTTCTTTTTTAGAGTCTCCAATTCATCCCGTGAAATTACAGGTACAGTAATTTGAATTCCCACTTCCTAAAAGTGGTTCCCTTAAAAAAAAAATTTATGCATTTACAAAAAAGCCGTTTCCCTGTGTTGGAGAAACGGCACGAGCAAAATGTAATCAAAAATAATTATTGATCGTATCCCGGATTTTGCGATAATTCAGGATTTCTTTGTAACTCTCTTTCTGGAAGAGGTAATAATAAATGCTTTTGCTGAAGTGTTTTATCCCAAGATGTTTGAGAACCTACAAACTCAACAAATTCTATTTCTCCATCGCCATTTTCGCTTGTTAAAGGATAAGTTCTTGTACGAACCATATCATACCATAACTTAAACTCAAATGGTAATTCGCGAAATTTTTCTGTCCAAACCTGATCGATAAAATCATCTGTAGATAAACCAGATATAGCGGTTTTAATCTCGTCTGTATCCATTTTCCAGTAAGCTCTATCGCGTACTTGAGCCAAATATTCAACTGCTTCGGCGGTTACACCTTCTGACTTAGCAATTGCTTCAGCTGCAATTAACAATACTTCTGAGTAGCTATACACTCTTACATCTTTACCTGAGTTAGCAGTTTCGAAAAGTGCTTGATCGTCGTGCCAGATGTATGGCGTATGAGGGAAAGTACTTACATTACCATCACCATCAGTATAAGTAGTATGGAAATACTGTTTGTTTTGGATTCTCAAATCGTTTTCCTCATCGTATCCCCAAATGAACTCGTCAGTTGGTTGGTATCCACCATTCGTAATTGCATACTGAACAGCAGAAGCGTAAGCCACAGGATAAGTCCACTGAGGATAACCTGATGAAGAAATTCCAACATAATATTCAACTAGGTAAATGTATTCATCTGCAAGTGCTTCTTCCTTACGGATTTTGTTATAAGCACTGTTTTCCATTTCTATGTTTCCATCGTCATCAGTATCATTATCCAATAAAGAATAAGTACCACTGTTAATCACCATTCTTGCCATTGTAGCAGCATCTGCATAATGATCTTCTTGTAATGGATAACCACTCATTGTTAAATAAACATCAGCCAAAACAGTAGCAGCAGCACCTTTTGTAATTCTATAGCCATTGTTTACCATCGAATTTTCTGAAAGACCGGCTTCGTTTACAGCAAATTTTAAATCTTCTTCAATAAGGCTGTACACATCGCTTATTGAGCTTTTTCCAGTATAAATATCGTCTAAAGACTCATAAGGCTCAGTAATTACAGGTACTTCACCGTAAAATCTGGTAAGATAGAAATAAGACATCCCTCTAAAAAATTTAGCCTCTCCCATTAATTGGTTTACTTCTGCATCTGTTAACCCAGGAGTTGTAGGAATGTATTTGATAGCATTGTTAGCTCTGGCAATTGCTCTGTACATATCAGACCAAATACCATTCATATAGTCGTCGGTATTATTACCATTGAGCGTTAACTGCTGTGCATTTTGGATATGTGGTTCCTGACCTTTGTATTCGTTATCGAAAAAACCAGA
Organism: Chondrinema litorale; assembly: GCF_026250525.1. Classification (GTDB taxonomy): domain Bacteria; phylum Bacteroidota; class Bacteroidia; order Cytophagales; family Flammeovirgaceae; genus Chondrinema; species Chondrinema litorale. The sequence continues at coordinate 153,265 of NZ_CP111050.1, read as the reverse complement.
CATATACTGGCCAAACATGGCTCTGTTTCCAGAATAAACACTACTAAAATACATTTGAGCAGTACCATTACGATACAATGTATTTACAGCATTATAAGCATGCTCTCTGGTAGAAAAAAACTGATTTAAACTGATCTCATCTTTTGGCACTTCTTCCAAAAAATCAGAACATGAAAATATCATAGTGCTTGTAAGCAGTATATAGAATATTTTAGATATGTATTTCATATTTATATTGAATTAAAGATTAGAACTGAAGATTTACACCCAATGTGTAGGTTCTCGGACGTGGGTACTGGAAGAAGAAAATGTTTTGTCCCCATTGGTTACCACCCCACGATGTAGCTTCAGGATCAAGTCCTTTGAAATCGTCAGAATGAATAACAAAAGCATTTTGAACGCTTCCGTATACTCTCAGTTTCTGTAAGTTTAGTTTATCTAATACTGCTGGGTTAAAGTTGTAACCTAAAGTAAACAAGTTACCTCTTAGGTAAGAACCATCAGTTACCCAGTGGCTGTCAATCTCACTGTTCTGGCCAGCGTATGCTTGGTTTCTGATTTCCTGTACCATTACGTTTTGTCTTTCAGGAGTCCAGCTATCGTAAAGGATTGTACTTAAACCATTAGCAATACCAGAACGGTCTTCAGTTGAGTGGAAGAACTGCTGTAAGATATCTACATCGTAAACAAATTGTAAATCAACAGAAAGATCAAAGTTTTTGTATCTAAAGTTGTTGATGAAACTACCAGTCCATTTTGGTAAACCATTACCAATAATTGTTGGATCTGTTGATCTTTTAGCTTCACCCGGAACGCGACCTACTTTTTCAGCTTCGTCTGCTTCGTCTGTTCCCCAGATACCTAATCTTTCGTATCCCCAGAAGCTAGATAAAGGCTCTCCTACTCTTAAGATAGTTTGGCTACCAGATACCCACCATGGACCAGGGAAAATATCTTCGTTGTTTTCACCTAGTTTTTCAATTCTGTTTTGGTTATAGTTGAAGTTCAAAGTAGTTTCCCAGCTAAAATCTGGTTTTTCAACATTCAGCGTAGTTAACATTACTTCAATACCACGGTTAGAAACTGAACCAATGTTATCCATTACACCACCAAAACCAGTAGTTTGCGGTAAAGGTCTATCTAACAATAAGTCAGTAGTAAGCTTGTAGTAGTAATCCATTTCAAGACTTACTCTGTAGTTGAATAAAGCTAAGTTAAATCCAACATCAAATTGTTTTGTTTTCTCCCAACCAAGATTCGGGTTAGACAATCTGTTTACATAACTTTCTGTAGCTCTTGAACCATCTAATAAAACTGTTCCTGAAGATACAGTAGCCAATGACTGATAAATTGGAATTTCTGTGTTACCAGTAATACCAACACTAGATCTAAATTTTAGTTGATCTATCACACCTGAATTAGCTAAGAAATCTTCTTCTGAAACTGTCCAACCTAAACCAACAGATGGGAAGAAACCATATTTGTTGTCTGCACCAAATCTAGAAGAACCATCTACTCTACCAGTTAAGGTAATCATGTACTTATCGCGGTAAGTATAACCACCTCTTACAAAGTATGAGTTAAGCGCCCATTTGTCGAAATAAGAACTTGGAGCTCCCGGTTGGCTCGCAGACTGCATGCTGTAAAAACGGAAAGTATTATCGGCAAATCCTTGTGCTCCTGCGCTAAATCCTTCTTGAGTACGCTCTTGCCAGCTAAGACCTAGCACACCATTTACACGGTGGTCTGTTCCGAATTCTTTATTATAGTTTAAGAAAGTTTCTTGTTGCCAGTAAAGTACTCTATCGTTAGACTGACTTGCAGAACCTAAAGGCTGTGAAATGTTTAGTAAATCGGTTGGGCTATAGTTTTTAAATACTCTATCGTGTTTGTCGAATCCAAACTGAGTTCTTAAATCTAGACCATCTGCCAAGTGGAAAACAAGGTAAGTATTACCAAAAATTTGAGTACGCTCACGCAAACGATCTTGTGTTTCTAAAACGTGTACTGGGTTAGCCATACCTTCTAAGTTATAAGCATCAGAAATCATATGGCTATTACTCCAAGTTCCATCAGGAAATTTTACTGGGAATATCGGAGGCATCTCTATCATTGTTCTACGTGGCATTTGGTATCCACCACCTTCGTCAAATTCGTTTTCTTTTGTAAAGTTTGTAAGGATGTTGAAACCGAATGTTACCCAATCTTTTGGTCTACCTTCGTAAGCAATTTTACCATACATACGCTCTAAATAGTTGTTGAGCATAATACCTTGCATGTTAGAATAGTTGATGAATGCTCCGTAAGAAGATTTCTCGCTTCTTTGCTGAATAGAAAGTTGGTGGTTATGCGTAACAGAAGTTCTGGTAGCTTCTTCTTGCCAGTCGGTATCGTAAAGTGGATTACCGTTTTCGTCGAACAAGTTAGGATCGTCAGTAGTAAATACAGGATTGCTATCTGGTCTGTATTTAGGTGTATTTTCCATACCAGTTCTTACAACTTCTAACCATTCTTCTGCATTTAGCAAGTCCATTTTCTTTCTCAACTGACCAAAGCTCACGTAACCATCGTAACCTACGATAATACCTTCTTGCTTAGAACCAGCTTTTGTAGTTACCAAGATTACACCGTTAGCACCACGAGAACCATAAATAGCTGTAGAAGAAGCATCTTTTAATACCTCCATACTTTGGATATCATTCGGGTTAAGGAATTGGATATCTTCCATTACCACACCATCTACTACATATAATGGCGAAGAATTGGCGTTAATCGTACCTAAACCACGAATTAAAACACGCGGGCTACTTGTTGGAGAACCAGAGTTTAGGAATACGTTTACACCTGCTACTTTACCTAATAAACCTTGTAGGGCATTGTTAACTGGTGCTTTTAGTAATTCATCGCCTTCTACTACTCCAATAGAACCAGTTAAATCAGATTTTTTAGTAGTACCATAACCTACTACAACTACTTCTTCTAATTGCTCAAGATCTGTAAGCAAGGCAATATTTACAGTAGTTTGTGCTCCTACAGTTATCTCTGTAGTTTGGTATCCGATGTAGCTGTACTGCAAAACATCTCCCTGAGTCGCAGTAATGTTGTAGTTACCATTAATATCTGAAGTGGTACCTACTGCACTACCTTTAATAAGGATACTTACACCTGGTAATGGCTCGCCATCTTCATCTGAAGTTACTTTACCAGTAATTTTAATCTGACTAAACTCTTGATCGAGAATACTGGTGTCTGTATTACTTTCAATTTTACTCACATAAATACTGCTATTAATCCGCTTAAATTTAATATCAGCAGATTTTGCCAGATCGGTTAAAACCTGATACAAGCTCGTATTTTTAAGTAGTGTTACATTCTTTTCTACTTCCAACTCACTGCGGTTGTAGGCAAAGTTAAAATCGGTGTGCTGTTCAATAATTTTGAAAGCTTTGTGTAAAGACACTTCAGACCTACCCTCAAAAGAAAACTGAATTTCTGTGAGTTTCTTGGTCTGAGCGTTACCGTCGTTGGCGATGAGGAAGCCTGCAAACAAAGTTTGTAAGCAAATTCCCCAAAAAAAGTACTTCGACATAATTAAAATTTGTCGTACAAATCTCAATATCATAAATTTAAGTGTTTATGAGTAAAACATGTTACAAGTGGACCAGACCCCAATCTGGTTTTATCTTCATGAACAAAATCGGCTGACTGGCCCCAACCAGTCAGCTTTTTCTATTTTTCAATCCAAACTTTTTTGTCTTTTATTCTATACTTGAAATTTCTGGATGTAAAACTGAGTCCCATCAATACATTTTCTAGGTTCTTATTATCAAAAGTACCTGAGTATTTCCCAGTTTGATCCACCGCTGGACTTACGGTAATTTCCACACCATACCATCTTTCAAGGTCCTTCAGAATTTTTTTTAAATTCTCATTCTGATAAATGAGTACTCCGTCGGTCCAAGCAACCACATTTTCAAGATCGATGTCGTGTTTAATTTGATTTACCTTACTCTCTTTATCATAGATTAAAAGCTGCTTTGGCAGCAAGAGAGCCGGTTCTTTAGAATAGTTATTTGAGCTGGTATCAAGATTCATTACAGAAACTCTCCCGGTAACTACTGCTATTTGCTGTAGCTGATCGTCGGGATAAGACGTAATGTTAAAAGAGGTTCCAAGCACAGTGGTTAAAAGATCGCCACTGTGAATAATAAATGGGCGAAGAGTATCTCTATTCACTTCAAAAAATGCTTCGCCACTCAGGAATACTTCCCTGTTTTCTTTTCCGAAATTGTCTGGTATTTTAAGAGAGCTTTCGGCATTGAGCCTTACCAAACTTCCGTCTGGTAAATTCAACGTAGAATTCTGCCCTCTAGAAGTAGATTTAGTAATATAGGTTATTTCATTAGGTACAGTTTTTTCAACTTTCTCTACCTTTTTATCTTGATAATAATACCAACCCACAGAAAGTAAAAGTACTATTATAGCAGCTCTGCCCAATGCCTGGTAAACAATACTGAAGTTTCGTTTTGGCTGAAACTTGCTTTGCTTACGATGTACATTTTCGAGAACTTCGATAAATTCATCTTCTGTTGGTTGGTACTGATTTCGATAACCTATAGAAACGATAAGATCTCTAGCATTTTGAACTTCTTCTAACTTTTCTGGATGTTGTTTTAACCAGTTTTGCCAGAAGTATTCACTTTCTGCATCGGGATATTTTACCCATTTAATGAAAAAATCATCTGCTATAAAATCAGAAACCTGGTAGTTGTTATAATTCATTTACGATATTTTACCCTTCTACTTATAGAAAGACAGTGTAAGACAAAACGGGTATAGAAATTTTCAACTTTTTTTTAAATTTTTAGAAAATCCCCTTTTGGAGCACAGATACGGAGCCTAACCAGGTTAGAATTAAGGTTTCTGGTACATATTTTTTGAGTGTATCTAGCGATCTGTACACGAGTTTTCTTGCATACTCAGCTTTAGAAAACATCATTAACTCGGCAATTTGCTCGTAGTTAAATCCTTCGTAGTAGTAATAGATTATTGCTTCTTTCTGGCGCTTTGTAAGCTTTTCTATACCTTGTTCTAGACGCCTTTTAATCTCAATCTGACTTTGATTGCGAATCATAAAGGTTTCGTGCGAAATGCTAATTTCAAAGTCTGCTGTTGAGGGTAGGTTATCTACGTAGACAATATTTTTATTTTTAGATAAAGCTTTTAAAATATTTCTACGCAAACATTTATAGAGGTAAAACTTAATGTTGTTTGTCTGCCCCAATTTCTTTCTTTTCTCTTTTAAGTAGATAAAAAGTTCTTGTACAGCATCTTTTACCAAAGCTCTGTCTTGGCAAAACTGATGGCCGTAATTGAATAGAATTGGGAAATAATTATAATAGATATGGTTAAAGGCTTCGCCGTTTCCATCCAGAAAAAGTTGCCACACATCGCTATCTTTCATAGACTTATACGTGCTTACAATCTTACCTTTTTCGGAAAGAGTGTTAAGTTTTTCAACTTTTAGAGTTTTCATCTTCTTTACTTTCAGTCCAATATTTTGTTGAAGGGTAAAATATTAAGAATGAAAGAAATGGTTGTAGTCTAGTATTTCCAAAAATAGAAATTTTTATATTAAAGCATAAATAATGAAATTTTATTTAAGCTTAATATAAGAAAATCATGTCTGAAAATACCTCTATAGATTTTGTCTATTATAGAGATTTAATTTTTAGCCTACAGCATTTCAAACTGAAACTTCAACAAATACTGGCTATAATGTATAAATAGCAATGGTAGTAAGCAGCACTGTTTCTTTAAATTTAGCATTCATCCCTATTTAAAGAATGTATCCAAGTCTTACTGGATATGTTTTATAATTTAAATAATTATAACAGCACCGAGGGTAGTTTTTGGTGGTTAATCCATGAACTTTCATTAAAATTAACCACCAAAATATATTTAGTTTGATGTAGTCTCTGAAAGAGTTCTGGCATCTACACCTTCAAAAGTAATTTTTATTGGTTTAATTAAACCATCTTCATCAAAATACATTCTATCGATACAGGTTACTCTGTGGTCTCTGTCTTCGTTTGGTATTGGTCTACGATGGTAAATAGCATACCAGTCATCTGTACCCGGAATATTTAAAACCGAATGATGCCCTGCTCCTGTTGCTACATCTGGATCGCTCTGTAAAACAGTACTAATTTTATCAAATGGACCAGTAACAGATTTTGATCTTCCATAAGCTACTTTGTAAGAACCATCTGTCCAGTTACCTTCTGACCACATAAGGTAATACCATCCATCTCGCATAAACATTACCGGACCTTCTACATAACCTTCTGGCGTAATTTCTTTTACCACATTCTCTTCATCAAATGGAATAAGACCAGTAAAATCGTCTTTGAGTTTACCAATGTTACAGTGTCCCCAACCACCATAAATAATGTAGTATTGGCCATCGGTATCTTTAAACACTGCCTGATCTATAGGCTGTGCCCCGTTGTAAAATTTATTAATAAGTGGTTCGCCCAGATAGTCTTCAAACTTGCCATTTGGCGTTGAAGAGACTGCTACACCAATTCCACCAATTCCTTTTCCATGAATTTTAGGATCGTACATACCTCTTTCTTTTGTCTGAATATCGTTGGCTGCAAAAAACAAAAAATACTTTCCGTCTTTTTCTACCACACAGGGTGCCCACATAGCTCTTTCTGCCCATGAGATGGTGGCAGTATCTGTAATACTTTCGTGTTTTTCCCAGTTTACTAAATCTTTAGAAGAAAAAGCATCGAAAAAAATTTGATCTTCGTACTTAGCCGAAAAGGTTGGGTAAATCCAATAAGTATCTCCAAAAATCGCTACTTCAGGGTCAGCATACCAGCCTTCAAACAAGGGGTTACCAGACTTGGCAACTTCTTTCTCTTCTTGTTTTGTTTCTGAGTCTGCTTCTTTTTTTGACTGACAACCAATAAAAATATTGGCTATTACCAGTAATGCAATGGTGTTTGTTGTTAAAATGCGCTTAAACATTTCCAAAAATTTAATAGGTTAATAGTAAATTAGTCTATGCTATTACTGTCCCTTCAAGTTCGTTTCTAGATACAACTCACCAAACACAACTCGTGATAAATACTAATAGCTGGATTCGTCCAGTTTTACTTTTCCCCAGAAAGTTCTGTATACAAAAATGGTATAACCAGTTACCAGCGGAGCGCCAATTGCTACAATAGTCAGCATAATTCCCAAAGATTTTTCAGAAGCTGCTGCATTGTAAATATCGATGTTGTAAGCCTGATCAATTGTAGACATTAATAATGTTGGGTACAGTTCTATAGCAACAAGAATGAGCAACAAACTTATGGTAATGGATGAAAAAATGAAAGCAGATAGATATTTTTTCTTACTGGCTAATCGGGGAACATTAGCTATACTTAAAAAAGCCATTAGCGGTACTATAAACAAAAGTGGATCACTCTTAAAATCGTCGGAAAGATGCGGGATATATAAGAGTGTATACATGGTTGTAATACCAAAACTTACCATAAAAAAGATCATTCCTTTTTTAAGCAAAAACCTTAGTTGAGCATATAATCTGCCTTCTGTTTTAAGCAATAGATAGATGGCTCCATGTGACATAAAAAGTGCTAATGTGGTAACACCTGTCATTATTGAGTAAATATTTAGGAACTCAAAAAAGCCTGTTCCAGCATAATAGAAATCTTCACCAATGGCGATTCCTTGAAGTACATTGCCAAGTACTACACCCAGTAAAAATGCCAACATAATACTCGAAACACTATAGCTTATATCCCAAGTGGTTTTCCACCACTTCATTTCTTCTTTGCCTCTAAACTCAATAGAAATTGCTCTAAAAATGATAAACATTAGAAAGAGCATAAACGGAATATACATACCAGAAAACAAAGAAGCATACAACACTGGAAAACCAGCAAACAAAGCTCCACCTCCAATTACCAACCAAACTTCGTTTCCATCCCAAACAGGACCAATTGCATTTAAAGCAAGTCTCCGGTGCTTCTCTTGTTCAAAAAACAAATGCCAAGCTCCTGCTCCAAAATCAAAACCATCGAGAATGGCATAACCTGAGAAAAGTCCCCCAACAACTAAAAACCACCATGTAGGATAATCTAAACCCAATAAAGTTTCCATATAAATAGCTTGAAATTAATTTTAATTGGTAATTACATCTGAAATATCTTTAGTCAATGGCCTGTCGTCTACCTCTGAATTGTCGTAAGGTCCATGCTGAATTTTCTTGTTCAACAAGTAAACAAATAATACAAACAGCAATGCATACACAAGGAAAAACAGGATGATTGAGAAAAGTATCTGATTAGCAGAAACGGTTTGAGAAAATGCTTTGGATGTTCTTAGCAAACCATAAACTACCCATGGTTGTCTGCCCATTTCGGCTGCAAACCAACCTACCTGATTCGCGATTTGTGGCAATAATGCAGCATATACAAATATCCACATCAACCATTTTTTGTCGAATAAGCTGTTTCTCCATAGAAAAAATACACCTAATAAAGAAAGACCAATTAATGCCATACCTATGGCTACCATAATATGGTAAAACTGGAATACCGCATTAATCTGGCTAGGTCGCTCATCTTCTGGAAAAGCATTTAAACCTGTTACTGGAGCATCAAAATCATAATCTATTAAAAAAGATAAACCACCCGGAATTTTTATACCATAAACTTCTTGTGTTTCTTTATCTACCCAACCAAACAGATACATATCAGCAGGAGCACTTTTTTCGAAATGGCCTTCGAGTGCTGCCAATTTTGCTGGCTGATTAACCGCTACGCCGTCTGCCGATCTATGGCCTGTAAATAACTGACCCAGAGAGAAAATGGTAGCTACCACCAAAGCAATTTTGAATGCTTTTTTCGAAATATCTACATGCCTATTTTTGAGAATGTAATAAGCATGAACACTTAGTACCAGAAAAGCTCCAGACAAAAAAGAACCCAACCAAACGTGGCTAAGTCTATCCATACTCGACGGGTTAAAAACCATTGCCCAAAAGTCTGTAATTTCGGCTCGGGCATTCATTCCCTCACCTACAATGTGGAATCCGGCTGGAGTTTGTTGCCAACTGTTGGCTACTACAATCCATATTGCCGAAAACATAGAACCACAAAATACTCCTATTGTAGAAACAAGATGTACCCAAGGTTTTACCCTGTTCCATCCAAATAATAAAACACCTAAAAAGCCACTTTCTAATGCAAATGCGAATATACCTTCGGCAGCTAGTGCACTGCCAAAAACATCGCCAACGTATCTCGAATAAACTGCCCAGTTGGTGCCAAACTCAAACTCCATTACGATACCAGTAACCACCCCGATACCAAAGGTTAAGGCGAATATTTTAATCCAAAATTTAGTGAGAATCTCATATTCTTTCCTTCCGGTTTTTACATATAATGTTTCATATATTACCAGAATTAAACCCAAACCAATACTTAAAGGTGGATATATATAATGGAAGGCAACTGTAAAGGCAAATTGGAATCTTGCTAGAATTTCTACGTCCATAATCAATTAATTAACACTTAAAGCTAAGATACACCTTAGGGTTTAAATGTAACTTATATCACATAAAGTTTTAATTTTTACAGATAGTTTTTCGCAATATTTTGCTCTCGTAACGAAAGCTTAAAAAGCAAGTAAAAAATGAAGTTTTCGGATAAAAAAGGAACTTAAGCATTTGTACTTACTAAATATTGTGTATTTCTATTTACACATTTCTACACTTATGTGAAAAAAATTCACCATTTATAAATCATTCTAAATCAATTGCCTTTCTTATACTGCTTATAACCAAAATAGGCTAGTACTGGCACTAATTTTATTCTTTGTAAGCCCGTGGAGAGTCTTATTTTTTAGGCTTGAAAGCTGATTACAAAATGATTCAATTATTAGTATTCTGTGTAATTACTTAATACTATTTACCTAGCCGTATGAATTATTTAAGTAAGGAAAAAAGCTGTCGACCTTTGGCAGCTTTTTTTAATGGTTAGACCATCATTTTACTTTAGTAGCAATCGAGTTTAAAAGATTGATAAGTAAAATAATTCCGGTTAAGCCAACAGCGACTACGTAAGCATGCATGGCAACTGCAATACCCACTCCCGAAGAAAATAATATAGTTGCTGCCGTGGTGAGGTATTTAATATTGTCTCCTTGATCTGTTTTTAAAACTGTGCCCGCTCCAATAAAACTCACTCCTACCAAAATAGCTTGCAAAACCCTTATCGGATCGGTGTTTACATCTACATCGTTGTTGAGCCCGCTTTCAACTATATAATTATTAATGTTATTACATATTGAAACAAAAAAGCAGGAAATTCCTCCTACAATCATATTGGTTCGCAAACCTGCTGGCTTGTCAGATTTTTCACGCTCTTTGCCTATCGCTGCACATAAAATTACAGCTATTGTTACATCCAGTAAGATTAAAAGTTGATTTTCCCAGTTAGAAAAAATTTCATCCATATCGATTCTGTTAATGCAAAAAAATATATGCTTATCTTAAAAAATTCAGCGGTGTTAGAAGTGGTTCAAACTTAAATTTTGTATGAAACAGAGATAAATGCTGCATTCTATAAAACAATGCCACAAAATGTCTAAAGATGAGGATTAGTAGAAATGAATGAATTTTTAAGGAAAATTGATGTAAAAACCACAATCTAATCTAATAATAAAGCACAAAACTGAAATTGTCATTTTCAATACTGAGTAAGGAATTCCACAACCTTTAAAATAGTGTGTAAAAATCTCTCTCCCATATAGATCAATCTCCAAAAAAACAGCCTTAGGAGCCCTTATAACTCCCTTTTTTGATGAGTAAATTCTGGCAGTAAAATTTCATTTAAATAAGCAATTAATAACCATATAAATTAAAAAATCATGAGCCAGACAGTCTCAGAACAAATAATCGATATATTAATTAAGGCCGGAGTAAAACATGTTTTTGGTGTTACCGGCGATGCACTTAACGCTGTAGTTGAAGCCATTAGAAAAAATGAAGAAATTGATTGGGTCGCCATGCGACATGAAGAAACCGGTGCGTTTGCCGCTTATGCCCAAGCAGCCCTAACTGGCAAACTAGCAGTTTGTGCTGGTACTGTAGGTCCAGGAGCGCTACACCTCATTAATGGACTTTATAATGCGAAAAAAGCAAGGGTTCCAGTGTTGGCAATTAGTGGGCAGGTTTCCAGAGAGAACATGGGGTCAGATTACTTTCAGGAAGTAGACCTTAAAAAGGTTTACGATGATGTTTGTGAATACCAAGCAGTAATTTCTTCGGCAGAGCAAGCACCGAGGGTAATCCAGAAAGCCATTAGAATCGCTTTGGAAAAAAGAGCCGTTTGCAGAGTAGAGATTCCGGTAGATATTACTACAGCGAAAGCTGCGGGTGAGCATTATCTTAAAACTCCGCTTGAGTTAACTAGTACACTCATGCCAAATGCAACATATTTAAGCCAAGCAGTTGAGTTGATAAACAACAGCCGTAAAGTAACCATTTTTGCTGGAGAAGGTTGTCGTAATGCGAAACCAGAAGTTGAAGCTTTAGCTAAAAAACTGAATGCGCCAATTGTACATTCTCTTAAAGCATTAGATATTTTTGACCATAATCACCCCAATGTAGTTGGGCTAACTGGTCTTATTGGTAATCCATCTGGTTACGAAGCTGTACACGATGCTGATTTACTACTCATGCTCGGAACAGACTTTCCATATAGCAATTTCCTTCCAGATAAAACTAAGACTATACAGGTAGATATTAGAGCAGAAAGCATTGGAAACAGAACTTCTGTAGATGTTGGTATTATTGGAGATATTAAACCAACTGCTGAAAAACTCAACATTTTAGTCGACCAAAAATCTGATAGTTCATTTTTAGAATCGAAGAAGGAGAAGTTCTTGAAATGGAGAAAACAAATGGATAAGCAGGCAGATCCTGAAAGAGATAATATTCCATTGCACCCACAAATTTTTGCTTCTGCCATTAACAGAGTTGCTTCTAAAGATGCCGTATTTACCGTAGATGTTGGTGAATCTACAGTTTGGGCAGCTAGACATTTGGTATTTGATGGTGGTAGAAGAATGCTTGGTTCTTTTAATCATGGTTCTATGGCAGTAGGTGTTCCAGCAGCTGTTGGAGCTCAATTGGTAGACAGAAAAAGAGAAGTCTGGGCATTAGTAGGTGACGGAGCATTTGGCATGTCTCTCAACTCATTTTTAACGGCTGTTAGATACAATCTCCCTATTAAAGTAATTGTGTTTAACAATAGCGAATTAAGCTTTGTAAAGATGGAAATGGAAGAAGCAGGCTTACCAAGACACGATGAAGCATTAAGATTGAATAACCCAGATTTTGCTGCATTGGCAAAAGTATTTGGTGGAGATGGAATTAAAGTAGAAAAAGCCGAAGACATAGAACAAGCAGTTTTAATGGCAGCCAAATCTGACAAGCCTTTTATTATTAATGCAGTAGTGAGTCCAGGAGAACTTACGCTTCCTCCTAAAATTACATTGGAAAACGCTTGGGGCTTCAGTAAATCAAAAATGAAAGAAGTTTACTTGGCTGCCAAAGGAGATCGCTCTCAGCTAGAAAACATTAAAGAGGAAGTAAAAGCCTATTTTGATTAGAAATGTGTAGAAACTGAATAATAATCCACAGTTTAGGTGTGATATCGGGGAATTTTTTCTACACTAATTTTAATGAGAAAAAAGTTGAAAAAATTTAACCCCTCTCACAAAGCCCACAAGAGCGATTTGCACAGTTTCTTCATTTAAATGGTCTAATGGCATAAATTTCTCAATATACTAAGCAATTACATAAACAATTAACTGAACTTAAAATATAAACAACATGTCAAATTCAAGCACAGAATTAAAGCTTAAAGGTTCATGGAATGAAACCAAAGGTAAGCTAAAACAAAAATGGGGATTTTTAACTGACGACGACTTAGCAGTACAAGAAGGTAGATACGACGAAGTTGTTGGTAAAATCCAGAAAAAAACAGGAGAATCAAAGGAAACAATCATTTCCTATATTCAAAGTATCTGATAAATAACAGGAATGCTGAGAGCATGTTAAACCATGCTTTCGGCTTCAATTAAACTAAATAATCCATTAATCATAATCGCGATGATAAGGTCTGAGTAAATGAGTTTTTTGATCTATTCATCTAATCAAAAACCAAACACATAAAATAAACTAGCAGCTTAAACTTAAACCAAAGAGTCCTTAACAATAAACAATAGCAACTAACTAATAAAATAGACGACTAACTGCAAATTAGTAAAACACAAAAACTTTAATGCTATGATGGATCATCCAAAAAACTCAGGACAAAAAAATACATTTTACAAAATGTATTACTCTAAGAACAAGCCTAATGCAGATCTTAAGCTTATGATTCAACGAAAGAAAATAAAAGATAAAATATAGAAATAATTGGTGTTTATCTTAATAATAAATTGAACAGAGATTTACAATGAGTGTGGTAGATCTCTTTTCTTATTTTCTTTCCACTTTTATAATTACAAACAAACTTACTTTACAATTTCCCTCCCTGTATACTTCATGTATACCTCAAATATTTAGCACAGATTGGTTAAACCGATACATTTGGCAGTATTGATTTTTTAATGAATTAAATACTGATGATCAATCTTCACCAAGCTTTTAAAGAAACCAACATCCATAAAAAAGTTATAATCCAAGATATGCTCTGTGTAGAATACAAATGCATGGAGACTAATAAATTTAGTAATTTCTGGATAGATTGTGCTTGTTTGGTCTATTGCCTCAGTGGCAAACGAATTTACAGTTCTAACTCTCAAGAATACATAGTAGAAGCGGGTACATTTATGTACATGAAAAAAGGTGGCTACACGGTTGAGGTATTTCAAGATGAAGCATATTGTGCATTGATGTTTTTTATGCCAGATAGCTTTTTTCAGAACTTTTTGCTTCGTTACCCAACTTTAAAAATTCAGGATTACAAGCATGTAAACCTCCAAAACAAAATAATAGATTTAACGAACGGAACTACAGCAATTCAAGCTTACTTCTATTCTATAAGTAATTATTTCGCTCATGAAAATTCAGCCAGCAAACAGATACTCCACTTAAAGCTGGAAGAACTTAGCTTTAATATTTTCACTCAAAGCGAATACAAACAACTGGCAAGCTATCTCTCAACACTAGAAGAAAACAGAGAAGCTCAGCTAAAACTTATTATGGAAGAGAACTTTGCCAGTAATCTCAGACTAGAAGAATTTGCTGAACTGTGTAACATGAGTCTTTCTACTTTTAAAAGACAGTTTACCAAATTGTACAATGCACCACCAGCCAAATGGCTACTAAGTCGTAGATTACAATTAAGTAAAAAGCTGCTGATACATTCCGATAAAAATATTAATGAAATCTCTTTTATTGCAGGCTTTGAAAGCCCCTCCCACTATAGCCGAGTTTTTAAAAACACATACCACTGCAATCCTTTAAAATACAGAGAAAAGCACATTCCGAAGCATAAAAATTTCTACAAGCGAGTAGAATTTAAATAGCTAAAAAATCTTTCATAGAAAGTCAATACCTCAAACTCGTATTGTAATCTAAGGTATTTCCTTTTAGGGAATACCTTTTTATTTGCTTTAGACAATAAAAAATCTAACAAAAATTGTTTGAATTCCTATATGAAAAAAGTCTTCTCAAAAAGAGTCATCAGTATATTTTATAATTGCTATTCGGTTTATTGCTCGCTTTTGCAATCACATTAGCAGGCACTTATTGGTGGCTTTCTACCAAATGGAAAGATTTCTATACTGAACAAGAAATGGCAGAAATAGCTAAACCAATTGATGAAGCCCCTGAATTATCTGCCAATTTCTACAAAGCTTATGATAAATTATATCCCGAACAGAGGGGGCAATCATTATTCGCAAAGGCATTAAAACTGCTAAAATGTTTTGATAAGAAAGAGTAACTTTGAAATTAAAGCATCAGGATCATTGATGGCAACAAGGTATTTTGAAAATAAAGTGCCAAGCAATTATCATGGTTGGTCGACTATAATTACAGCTTTTGGAATTGCAGCATACACAAGTGACAACAAGTGTTTAGACTATCACCACACTCAATTAAACTATCAAAAGTATGCGCAAATCCAATTTAATAAACCTCCCGAAAAGCTATCAGTTGAAGAAAACATAAAGCTACTTTTTGTACTTAACTTACCATTATTACCTCTAAACAAAGGTGTAAGTATTAAATAATTCTGAGTTGTTAAATAATTTGAACCAGAGAGTAAATATTATGAGCTTTTTAGACTAGCCCGCTTCTCCATTTTCACTACAATTTTGTATCACATCTTAATTAACAAATTAAAAATTAGTTCTTATGTGTCAATCTTGTATCCCAAGAATTCCGGAAAATATGGAGCAAGCCGGATTATTCGCTCAACAAATGATTACCATGTTAAATCATGGTGCTTTGGTTCCCATGATTTCTATTGGTCACCAAACCAAACTTTTCGATATAATGGATACTTTAGATTGGAGTACTTCTATAGAGATTGCAGAATGTGCCAGTCTAAACGAACGCTATGTACGAGAATGGTTGGGTGCTATGGCAAGTGGTAGAATTGTAGAATATAACCCAAAAGATAAGACCTATTATCTGCCACCCGAAAACGCTATTTTTCTAACCAGAAAGTCCAACGAAAAGAATATGGCTTCAGTAGCTTCGCTTATCACTGTGTGGGCTGGAGTTGAAGAAAAAGTAACTCACTGTTTCAAAAATGGAGGTGGCGTACCTTATAGCGAATACAATGGTTTTCACGAAGCAATGGGAGATTTAAGTGCTGCCAACGTGGGTAAAAATCTAACAGAAATTATTCTGCCTGAGAACCAAAACCTATTTGATAGCTTAGAAAATGGGATAAGCGTTTTAGATATCGGTTGTGGCGATGGTCAAACTTTACTGGCTCTTGCTCAGCAATTTCCAAAAAGTAAGTTCTACGGTATAGATATTTGTGAAGCTCCTATCAAGTCTGCGCGAAACAAAGCCAAAATCAGATGTTTAAATAACATCACCTTCAAACAAGAAGATTTACTTGCATATACACCATCTGCAAAGTATAATTTAATTACAGCTTTTGATGTAATTCATGACTTGGCATTTCCAGATAAAGTTTTGCAATTAGTAAATAATTGGTTGAATGATGATGGCACTTTTTTAATGATGGATATTAATGCGTCATCACAACTGGAAAATAACTTTGAGAATCCATTTGCACCATTTCTATACACCGCTTCTACCCTACATTGTATGACTGTTTCTCTTGCTCAAGGAGGTATGGGCTTAGGCACTGTTTGGGGAAAAGAAATGGCTTTGGAAATGCTAACTGAAGCTGGTTTTAGCAATACCCAAGTTCAAAATTTCGAACACGACCTTTTCAACAATTACTACTTCAGCAGTAAATAAATACCCTTTTTAAAATCTGTCAAATTAATTTTTCAATTAAAACTTAGCAAAATGAAACACTCATTTTTGATGTATATCCTATTCTTTTTATTTACAACTAGTCTCGTTAGTTGCGATGATAATGAAGATGATAACCTTTCACCAGAAAAGCCTAAACAATTCACATTACAAGCAATAGGTGTAGCTACAGGTATACCTATTCAAACTGTAATAGAAGGAGTGGATATTGAAGTAAGTGGTAATGCTTTTACTATGGACTTATTCAATAAAGAAACTGGTACACTCATAGGCAGCGTAACTGATATTAATGTGTTTGCAGAGACTTTTGAAGATGGCAGCATGCAAGGTGAAAACTATACCATTTTCACTTTTGATGAGGATAACAGCACACTGGTTATGCACAACTTTATCGATATGACACCCATCGATAATACAACTCTGCAAGCAGTAATTGATGCACCTAAAACTGAATCTAATGTAATTGGTGGTACAGGAAAGTTTAATGGTGAGCTAGGTGGCTCAACACTGAATGCGACACTGGATATGACTGAATTTGCCAATGGGACAATCGGTTTCAATTGTACTTATGGCATCAAAATAAACTAATAGCTTTTTCCTGATAATTTTTATTAAAGACACAGACAAAAATTAAAACCAATAATAGTCAGTGTCTTTTTTCATATTTAAAAACAAAGTACACACTCCCTTTTTAAAAGCCTAAATCAATAATAATCATGTGGAAGAAAATTGTATTATCCATAATTGGAATACTATTAATAGGTTCCGGGTGGATGGCCTATTTAATTAATAATGAATTTGAGAAACTGGAAAGCGACAATCCTAATGTTTGGGAAGATGCAATTAGACAATTTGAAGTAGAGGATAAAAGCACCAATTACCCTAAAGATGCGGTTTTATTTGTAGGTAGTTCAAGCATCAGATTTTGGAATACATTAAAAGAAGATATGGCACCAATTCCTGTAATTAAAAGAGGTTTCGGTGGTGCAAAACTGAATGATGTGATACATTTTGCTGATAGAATTATCTTTCCATATCAACCAAAAAAGATTGTTTTATTTGCCGGTACTAACGATCTATCTGGTAGACCAAATGATAAAACACCAGAACAAATATTGGCTGACTTTGTGAAACTGATAGATAAAATACATCGTGAATTACCCAAAACCGAAATCTATTATTTACCCATTACCCCTACCAATAGCCGATGGGAAATATGGCCACAAGCCAAAAAGGCAAATCAATTGATACAAACTTATGCTCAGAAATATGCTTTTATCCACTTTATTGAAACAAGTAATTACTTTATAAATAAGCAAGGTAAATTAATTGATAATTATCTATGGTTTGATGGAATCCATCTCAACACAAAAGGATACCAACTTTGGACAAAACTTATCAAAGAAAAAATTCAGTTTCAGGGAAAAAATGCCTTATAAGTTCCTGAAAAGTATTTTCCCCTATTAAGCTCACCTTTTGTATACCTATAAAATTCAACTAGTAGACACTGTGTACACCTGCTTTTTTTGAATCTGACAGTAAATCCATCCAATTTTGAGCTCAAGCTTTTTTTTAAAGATTTGATTTAATTAATTTAAAATGAAAAACTATCTAATTCTTGTTTATGCTGTTTTATGTTATGTGGCTGGCATCACAGCTATAACTTGTTATGCCATCTTTTTGTACGACCCTAATTTACTGCCTTTTATAGAACAAACTAGATACTTTAGTTTAAGTAGTGCAGTGTTGGTAAATGCGTCGATCATCTTTTTATTTGGCTTGCAACATAGCCTTATGGGCAGAAATTCATTTAAGAAAAAAATTAAATGGTTTTTACCTAAAAGTGCGGTACAGAGTACATATATATTCTTTTCTTCAATATTACTAATCGTACTTATTTCAGACTGGCAGCCTCTACCTATTAAATTTTTTGACTTACGAGGAACAATAGCAGGAACCGTAATGAAATTATTGTTTTTTATCTCATGGCTCATGCTCATTATATCGTCATTTCAAATAGATCATTTTCATATTTTTGGACTAAAACAAGCTTGGTTACAATTCCGAAAAGTAAAAAGTGACAGGGCTATTTTCAGGGTTCCATTGCTATACCAGTTAGTAAGGCATCCTATTTATTTGTTTACTATCATTTTTCATTGGGCAACACCGGTGATGACAGTCGACAGATTGATTTTAGCTGTGGGAGTGACAATATATATTTATATAGAAATCATTTTTGAGGAAGAAGAACTTGTTGACACTTTTGGTAGAAAATATTTGGATTACAGTAATGATGTTCCTCCTTTATTTCCGACAAGAATAAAAAATATGGTTTTACCTGTCGCTATTTTGGGTTTTATTTTCTTTATTACAACCAGTAATAAGCAAAAAGAAACTCAGGAATCTATTGAAGCCAACACTAAGTTTTTTCCTAACGAAATAACTCTAAAGGAGGTTAAAGGAAGCGAATTCAAAGAATTAATTGATGAAGAGTTAGTCTTTATCGACTCAGCAGGTGAAAAATGGTCTGCTCCTAAAGGGACTTTTACTGATGGTGCATCAGTTCCTCGTTTGGCTTTATGGATGACCGATGGAAGATTCTCCGAAGAATTTTTAAAAGCTGCCATTATACATGATGCGTACTGCCAAACAGAAAATAAAGAAAGGTGTCCAGATCAATATCGTAAGAAACCTTGGGAGTCTGTGCATAGAATGTTTTATGAAGCCTGTATTGCTAGCGGTACAACAGAAAATAAAGCAGATATTATGTTCGCTGCTATATGGCTAGCTGGCCCACGTTGGAATGATCCTTACAGAAGTCTTGAAAATGTACCAGAAACAGTACTTGCTCAAGAATTCGAAGCCTGCAAAAAATGGATTGAAAAGAAAAACCCTTCTGTAGAAGAGATAGAAACTTGGATGAACAAAAGAGAAGTAGCACTACTGGCAATTGAACCTTGAATTACTGATAATCTTAATACAATTCCATTAATAGTTTGATTCCAATCGTAGATAAAGGGATACTTTTTGTACTCCCTTTATTCTTTTATACCTCCAACAATTACAAATTTATAGTAGAATATAAATAGTAAGATATTTTACTTTTTTGATCTTTTCAAAAATTTGATAATACACTCTATAATTGGTTTTTTTTGAAAAAAAATCACGAAATATTGCTAGTATATGTAGTTTGAAATTAGCGCGCTACCCTATTTCTATATTTTTTCTTATTTAAACTCAAGTACCTTTTTTACTAAATAATTCATTTTATTTAATTAGATATGAGTTAATGGTTAAAAAGCATTCGACTTTGCCATTTGTTTAAAAAGTTGTCCATTATGTTACCAAATATAAGCTACTATTTATCAATAGTTTGGCTTTCCTATACTACACAGTTAATATCTATTATTAGGCATTTTATTACACTTCATCCATAAGCCTGAGATTACCTGTAAGTCTACTAAAAAACCTCGTTATTTAGCCAAATAACAGTCTTTTATAAACAACACTAAATACCAACGCTTTGGAAAATTATCTAATAACCCGCAACTTCAAGTTTTCACTCATTGCTATTTTCGCTGGATTACTATTTCTTACATCTTGTGATAATGATGAAGATAATGACAGCGAAAGTGTCGAAAACATTATAGATAATACCGTAACTGTAGATTTATCAGAATACCCGATAAGCTATAGTTTTATTATAAACTATGGTTACGATGAAGATTCAAAATTTTATAATTATGATTTTTATTTAACAGATGGTAGCCTAACAGAAGATAACGAGTTTAACTCAAGCACTACATTCTATATTTACTCAGAACTATTTTCGGCAAGCACAAACAGTTTTACCACAGGAACATTTGAGTATAAATCTTATATTGATGCAGCCGTGGACGATCTATCTGATGTTGAACATTACTTTTCTAGAGCTTACATACTACGCGATTCAAATGGAGATGGAATTTTAAGCGACGATAGTGAGATAGTAGAGGTAACAGGAGGAACAATTAAAGTATCAGGAACTTCACCAAATTATACCATTATGTATGACTTGGAACTAGCAGACAATAGCGCATTAAACGGGGCTTACAATGGAAGCTTTGACATTATAAATGAAATAAATTATTAATTGATTATAATGTTTAGACTAATTCAACTACTTTAAAAAAGCTGCTTTTGCAGCTTTTTTTTAATTATTATATCTGTTATAAGGCACCTCATTTACCCAATTAAAACCCCGATTAAGCAAACCAAAATTTTCCAGATCGTAACTTTGTAATACAACATATAAAGTATCTCCTTCTATTACTCCATCCAAAAAGAGCTCATCGTCTACTCTTTTATAGTTTACCAGATATTTGTTTACAGTATCTTGCCTAGAACTAAAAGTATATTGCTTTTTTAAAGTATCTAGCTCTGTGTTATAGCGCTTTACTTTATCATTCATCTTTACTACCGATAGAAAATTGGGATAATCGATCAACAATCTTTTCCAGCCGATGCTGTCTGTATAATTGGTAGAAATCGTATCATTATTAATCACGAAAGTTTGTACATCATATACACCGTATAAAGGAGATTTCTCTCTATAAATGCCGTATTGCTTCATTCTATTCATATTTCCCTGCACTTGCATAAGCACAATTACTCCTACTAAAATTAATTGAGTTATTACTAAAATTAGTCTACCTCGCTTGGTCTGTACCACTGTAGTTTGTGACGAAGGAGCAGCCGTTTTATTCAGAATAAAGAAATCTATAATTCTATTATAATCTTGCATTAAGATATACAAACCCATAATCATCAGCTGAAAAGAAAATAGTTTTACTGGTACATCGTAGCTCATGTTAAGCATAAACACATTGAGCATTACTCCAAAAACTAAAAGCCCTCCAAGTGTTCTAGTTCTTCTAAACATTAAAAATACACCCGCTACAGTCTCACAAACACCAGAAAAAATAGTGTAAGACCCAGAAAACCCCATAAATGTCCAGAGTAAACGCATGGGTGAAATTTGTCCCAATGTTTGATAAAGCTGTTCGAGATTTGGTGGCATAAATTGTAGATAGAATACTTTAATGAGACCGTAAACCATCATAAAAAAAACTAAGTAATAGCTAAGAAGCAGCATGAACCAACCATTGAGCATATGGTAACTTTTTCTTTTTCGATCTGCTATTGACCAGATAATGGTGCTTATGATCGATATAATTAAGATTGTTAAATACATTACCCAATCAAATAATTTATCTCCACTGCCTGTAAATGTTAACTCTAGTGTTTGATCTAAACCCAACAAATAGGTTCCGGTTAAATTGGTCAACCATACCCAAAAAGCATCATAAGAATCTATTAGAAAAGAAATGCCTGGTACAAAATCAAATACATTAACAGGAAAGGGAAAAATAAACAGACCAAATAATACAAAGAAAAATCGGAAAGTAATCTTTCTCAATGTATGCCATGATGTAGCTGTAGTAGTTGATGATTCCATTAGTTTCAGTAAAAAATTGATTTTTATTCTTATAGGATGGTATTACGATGAGGAGAATATTCTTAATAAATATAACTATAATTTAGCAACTAATAAATGTCTATTCTGAAATTGATGATGATTAAATACAGTACTTCAATTTGTTTAGCAATTTTATACTTTTGCACATCAATTTTGAAATTTGGCAAGCATGAATAGAAAGGACATCATAATTGAAAAGCTTAAAAAGCATATTGGTGAAAAAAGGGCAAGACGTATTAATGAGGTTATTCAACAAAGAACCAATTTAATAAGGGTGGTGATTGAAGATATTAATTATGAAAGAAATGCGGGTGCAGTATTAAGAACTTGCGACTGTTTTGGCATTCAGAATGCTTCGATTATTGAAAAATATTATCATGAATGGGTTACTCATTTAATTGCCAAAGGGGCAGAAAAATGGGTGGATATTGACCGGTTTGATACGCCCAAGACCAATAATACTTTAGCTTGCATAGAAAAACTTAAACAAGATGGTTATCTGGTTGTGGCCTGTACACCGCATAATCCAGACATTACTTTACCAGACTTTGAGATAACAAAAAAAACAGCCTTACTCTTTGGCTGCGAAGAAGATGGACTTACAAACGATGCGCTAAATAATGCTGATTTAAAGCTGAGTGTTCCGATTTATGGTTTTGCCGAAAGTTTTAATGTATCTGTTTCAGCCGCGCTCATTTTACAAGATTTGGTAACAAAAATGAGAAAAAGTAATATGCAATGGCAATTGAGTGAAGAAGAGAGAAAAGACCTTGAAATTGTATGGCTTGTAAGAGCCATGGGTAGACCAGGACAGCTTATATTAAAAAAAATACAAGCTGAGGTCTTATGATGTATGATTCGAATAGCTATAAAGCATTAAACTGGATTAATAGATACTTTTAATTTTAATTTTTCTACCCTGAAAATTTACTACCCCCCCTTTTTTCTTTCCTACTAATAATCTTCCTATTGGTGAACCAAGTGAAATACAAAAGATTTTATGATTTTCCAGCTCAACTATACCTTGCCCAATACTGATAAAGTAAATGCCTTTATCGGTTTCAATTAAACTACCAAACTCTATCTCTTTAAAATCCTTATCAAGCTTTACTCGTAGTAATTCTTTTTTTAAATCGACTACTTTGCCCAGTCGAATATTGCTTTTGTTTAGCTCATTTTGCATCATGGCTCTTCCTGTTTCATATTTATCTCCAACAGAGCTTTTAGAGTTATTATCTCTACCTTCTTTGTAAATTGCGACATCTTCTTTCGCATCTTCTAACTTTTTGTCTATAATTTCATTTAGTTGGTTATAAACCAACAATTTTAATTCTTTCATAATCTTCTATTTTTTTTCTTGAAAATGAAAAACCCTGGCTGACTAATCCCCTTGATCTTTTTGAGTCAGATCATTATTAATCTTAGGAAGTATAATGATGTGTAGTTACGAGCAGATCAGAATTGATTAGCTAAAATAGCATTTTTTAACTAAATATTAGTTCAACTTGCCTTTTTTAACATCAATAAGCGGAAATCGATCCCATTTTTCCTTGGGATTTCTGTTGCCTTAAGAACTAGATTTCCAATACCTTTTTTAAGATGTATTTTGCCAATATTTAAAGGTTTGAAATCTTTTACTAAAGACACTTTCCTTAGATACCTGTCGTCAGATTCACCTTCTAATGGTGGATCGTTTGCATCATTAATTTGAAAGTCTAATATAGCATTTTTGAAAGATAAATCCATTTTTACACCAGTATCTTTTTCTTTACAAGTGTAGTAAACAATTACCTCAAAATCAGCTTCTTCTAGTACTTCAATTTCAAAATAAATACTATCTGTAGTACTTACCCAGTTTGTATAATAAGAACAATTTGGCCAGCGGTTAGAACGTATAATATTTCCCGTAGCAAGAGCATCTCTCGCAGGTAACTGATACCAATTATAATCTGGATGACCTACTGTAAAAGTTCTAGTATCAACTTCTGACAATTCGGTTAATACTTCTGTTTCCCAGTTAGATTTTATCGTTTTTAATTCATCAAAAACCTCAACAGATGATTCAGCAATGTTAGTTGTTTGCCCTGGGTCAACTTCCATATTATATAAGCGATTCTCTGCATCTAAGCGGTATTTCTGATTTCTTATACTTGTTTTACCTGCCCAATGGCTTATAATATTTCTATTTGTAAAATCTGTATCTACTTGTTCCTCGGCAAATAACAAAGGCTTTAAACTATTACCATCCAACGTGTTTTTAAACTGTGCTTTTATACCAGCCATATCTAGTAAAGTAGGCAAAAAATCGAGTGAAGAAGCCACATTTTCTACAACTTTGCCAGCATCGAGTTGATCTTTCCACTGCATTTCCAAAGGCGATCTCACACCTCCTTCATCTGTATCACCTTTTTTCCCTTTCATGCCACAATTCCAGCGATAACCATTTGGCCCATTATCAGATAGATAAATAACAATTGTGTTTTCTTCTAAGCCATTTTTTTGCAGCGTTTCCATTATTCTGCCCACATTCCAATCGATATTCTCGCACATTGCTAATGCCGCTCTGGTAAAGTCTATATCTTCTTTATCAGCATCGTAATAGAGACTTGTCAATTCTTTGTTTTTGAATTTATTCCACCATTTGTCTGGTACTTGCATAGGTGCGTGAGGCGTATTAAATGGCAGGTATAGAAAAAAAGGTTGATCCTTATTTTGCTCAATAAAACTGATTCCCTTATTCGTAAAATCATCTATAATAAAATCTTCTCCTTTTACTATTTGACCGTTTCTCTCTAGCATTGGATCGTAATAATCTCCCCAATGGCCAGAACAAAACCCGTAATAGTCGTCGAATCCCCTGCCGTTGGGATGATAAGGATATTGCATTCCATTGTGCCATTTACCATAACAGGCAGTCGCATAACCTGCTTCTTTAAAATAGTCTGCAATGGTAACTTCGTCTAGATCGAGTCTTTCACCTCCCGCCGATGTGGAATAAACTCCACCTCTAACCGCATAACGACCTGTAAGAATTTCTGCCCTAGTTGGTGAGCAAACTGGACTCACATAGAAATGGTTGAAAACAACTCCATTCTTGCCTAATCCATCGATATTGGGTGTACTCAAATTTTTATTACCGCTCAAACTTAGGTCTCCCCACCCTTGATCATCTGAAAGAATAAAAACAACGTTTGGTGGTCTTTCGGCTATTTTATTATCAGGATTTTCTTTTTCACAACCAATTAAATAAAATAGTGCAATGAGCCCTAAGAGCCAGTTTTTCATCTTCATAAATATGTAGTAAAGTAAATGTTGATATAAATCTACATTAACCTATTTACATATCAATCCTTTACTTTCACGTATATGAGTTTATGCCTATTGCCTTCGAGCTCTCTTTCTTCAATTTCTATATTATCTATCGAGCTTATGAGTGGAGTTAACTTCTGAAAACCATAGTTCCTTGAATCGAAATTAGGTTGTTTTTTCTGTAGCATACTGCCTACATCTCCTAAAAATACCCAACCATCGTCATCACTAAGATCTTGAATGGTAGAAGTTATAAGTGTAACTACCCTATTTGTGATTTTTTCTACACCTTCTTTTTTAGTGCTTCTGCTTCTAGAAGATTTAACAGGTTTAATATCTCTTTCTAAAATTTCGATGTAAATGAACCTATCGCAAGCTACAATAAAAGGTTCGGGGGTTTTCTTTTCGCCAATGCCTATCACCATCATACTTGCTTCACGCAAACGAGTAGCTAGCCTAGTAAAATCACTATCACTAGAAACCAAACAAAAACCATCCACATCACCTGCATATAAAATATCCATGGCATCGATGATCATGGCTGAATCTGTCGCGTTTTTACCTGTTGTGTAACTATATTGCTGCACGGGGTTAATGGCATTTTCGAGCAATACTTTTTTCCATTTGGAGAGCTGGGGTTTAGTCCAGTCTCCATAAATTCTTTTAATAGTTGGATTCCCATATTTGGCAATTTCCTCCATCATTTCCTTCACATTGTTAGAAGGAATATTATCACCATCAATTAAAACTGCCAGATTATTCTCTTTTTTCATATTATTTTTTCCATTCGCCTCACTCCAATTTTATACATCAGAATAATACTATTTTATAAATACAATTGAAGTCGGTTTTACAATATCAGTTATCTCTGACTTTCTATTTAGTAAGCCAGTTTTCTTATCTCTACTGAATGTAACTATGTTATCGGTGTTTTGGTTGGCTGCAATTAACCATTTTCCTGATGGAGCAATGTTAAAATCTCTTGGAGCCTCTCCTCCTGTCTCCTCATGAGTTAACAACTTAAGTGTACTATTATCAGCATCAAACTCAAAAATTGAAATTGCTTGAATCGTACGATCTGAAGAGTAAACATATTTACCTTTCTTAGAAATACGAATTGCTGCTGCGGTTGGTAAGCCAGAAAAAGAACCATCTAATGCCAAATAATCTTTAAGCACTTTAAACTTGCCTCCTTCTTTTTTTAATAGAGATACAGTTGAAGTAAGCTCGTTTATTACGAAACCATGTTCACCATCTGGATGGAAAACCATGTGACGTGGTCCACTACCTTCTGCAATTTTAATATCTTCATCTGGTAAAGGAGTTAACTCACCTGTTGAGCTTAAACTATAAGCCTTTATTTTGTCTAAACCTAAATCACAAACATAGACTTTGCCTTCTTTATCGAGCGCTACCATGTGTGCATGCGGACCTTCTTGTCTAGATTTATTGACACTACTGCCTTTATGTTGTGCAGAGCCTGTCATTTCGCCTAAAGTACCATCTGCTTTTATGGCAAATGCCAACACGTTTCCAGTACTGTAGCAAGCGATTAAAAGGAATTTCTTATCTTTTGAAAAAGTGATGTGGCAAGGAGCTCCACCCGGAATTACTTTTTCATTTAGGAAAGTAAGTTTACCTGCTTTATCTAAAGAGAAGGCTTTGAGTTTTGGTTTCTCATCTATACCAATTTCTTCGAAAGTATACAGGAATTTGTTATCGTCTGAAACACAAATATAACTTGGGTTTACGGTTGGATAAAGGTCTTTTTCAGTTAGTGTACCTTCTTTCTCATCAAATTCAAAAGTGTAAATACCACCTTCAATTTCATTTCCTTTCTTGTTGGTATATCCACCGGTTAGTACAATCATATATCAAAAATTAAAGTCTAAAATTTCGTCTACAAGATAGCAGTAAAATCATTATGAAAAAAAAGGGTATCTCTAAGAGATACCCTTTTTAGAAAATTAATCCAACGAATTTATCCACTTCGCTATTTTGAGTGCCTCATCTTTTGGCACTTGCGGCATTGGCGCCATGGGAGTGGCATATCCTGGCCAGTTAGCTGGTTCAGGGTTGTAAATAAGTTCTACAATTTTTTCATCAGAGTATCCTCTTTTTGCCACTTCTTTAAATGCTGGGCCTACAACTTTCTTATCTTCTGAATGACAAGCATTACAAGTATTCTTAGTTAATAATGGCTTAATTTCAGCAAATGTTGGTGCTTTCGCTGATGCAGCACTTTTTGCTTTCGCTTTTGCGGCAGCGGCAGCTTGTGCTTTTTTAGCAGCAGCAGCTTTTTTAGCTGAAGCTTCTAATGAAGAACGATAAGTGCTTAACTCACTAGAAGAAAGTTTATCACCATCTGGAATGTTATTTAAAGTGTAATAACCAGTTGGGTGTAGCAGGTTTAATGTACCATGACCAGCAGTAACACCAGTTACATTGATCTGATGTACATAATACTGACGCATATTCTCAACAACTACTCTTACCTTTTTACCATCTTCCGAAACTTTTACACCTTTAATTTTAAGGTCTTCGTCGTTTACAGTTGGGCTACCATAAACAGCATGGTACTTATATGTGAAGTTTCTACCATTATAAGAATCTAAATCTTCAGCAGATTTTTTGTCTACCGGATAAGTAAATTCGATTTCGAAACCATCTGGTTTTGCAGTAATATTTTTCATTTCGAAAGGTACTTTACCAGTCCAAACTAGTCTCTCTAAACCAGAGTTAGTATTACCAGCAGAACCCCAACCTCTGTTAGTTTCACCTACGAAGATTGAACCATCGTGTCCCCAGCTCATTCTTAATACACCAGACTGAAAACCAGAACGGAAATCGAAAGCAACACCTTGGTATTCTCCTTTTACTTTCTCTAAAGCTACACGCATAATTTTACTTTGCCCTTGATCTCCAATTAATAATTGTCCTTTAAAAGGTCCGAATTGGTTAGTTTTGATCTCTTTAATTTCTGAGTTAGAAATACCTAAAACACCATGAGGTAACCAAACTGAAGGCAATTGAACTTGAGGAAATTCCTCTTTTGCTTTGAATAAAAAGTCAGGATTTTCTTCGTCTTGAATATTAGCTGGCTTTATAAATCTACCATCTTTCTTTTCTTGTCTGATATCGATTTTAGCGTAGAATTGCTCAGGTGTTAAATCGATTGGAGAATTAGGTTCTTTTGACCAAGAAAGGCCAGCAGGGTGTCCCATAAATCCACCTTTTTTAACATGCCAAATACCACCAGAGCCCATCCAGTCACCTTGGTTATCAGTATAGAAAAATTCACCTTCGTAAACTCCTAAACCACAAGGAGAACGCATACCAGTAGCAAATGGCTCCATTTGTCCGTCAGGAGAAATTTTCATTGCCCAACCTCTCCAAGGCACTCTACTTTCACCACGCCACCATTCTTCGTTACCGAAAGCTACGTTACCTGTTACCATCATACTTCCATCTTCCATAATTTTTGGACCGTAAGAATACTCATGGTAGTGTCCAGAAAGTGGCCAGTCGTAAACTGTTTCGTAAACATCTGCAATGTCATCTCCATTGGTATCTTTCAACTTGGTTAACTCACCACGTTGTGTAACAAAGATTGCATTGTCTTTATAGGCTAAACCTAAAGCTTCATGTAAACCAGATGCAAACAATTTATATTTTGGAAATTCACCATCTGCCATGGTAGCGTTTTCTACCAAATACACATCTCCTCTTCTGGTGCACAAAGCAACTCTGCCATCTGGAAGTGTAGCCATACCACCTACTTCCAACAACATACCTTCGTTTACCGGAAGAGTAACAATCTTATAAAATTCACTTTCAGGATTGCTATCGTCTTGTGCAAAGGCAACTGATAGCAAACCAAACAATATCAAATGTATAATTCCTAATTTTTTCATGAATGTATGCTTCATCGTTCTAGTCATCATTACCAAATAATTTTATAGCTTATAGAATTAGCTGTGAACTGTCCGACAAGCTCTTTCTTACCATTTGCAGTTCTTACTTTTACTGACTGATTTCCGTTTAGTTGGATAAAATATTTCTTATCCACACAGTATTCACCAGTTTCTAACATAAAGATGTCGTCACCTTCTGCGAGTTTAACTGAAAGCGTAGTTGGCGCATCTCCTTCAATTACTTTTACAGTTCTAATTAAAGATTTTCCTTCTTCATCTGGAGAGATTGAATCTTCGTATTTTGTTCCGTTTAGCGAATACATAAATACCGGTGTTCCTGAGTTTTCAGCGATTTTATAACCGATGTTGTGGAAGCCTTTAGCTTCGTCCATAGCTACCGGGAACGTTTCTGATCCTGTAGATAAGTTAGCAATTGATAGGCCTGTAAATAGGTAACGAGCTGCACCTCTTGGTCTAAATGAACCATCACCTCTGTCGTGCCACATTGGAGTTGCGTTTACAAAATCGCCACGCCATATACATACAGGAGTTCCAGATTTTAAATCGTATACATAGTTTACACCAGAAGGATCTGCCACACCAATTGAGTGTGTAATTCTTTTACTTCTATCACCTTCGAAATCGAAGAATGCTCTCAGCAATCTAGGAGTACTTTCAGCATCTACATAAATTGGAGAATAAGAAGGTGCACCTGATGCATAAGAACTTAAGCTATGCAAAGGTCTTGGAAATGAGTTAGTTTCGAATACACCTAACATGGCTGGTCTCCAACCAATACTCTTGTAGTAAGCAATTTCGAATGGTTGCTCACCTTGTTTCAAATCCACAGATACTAAATCGTTTCCATTAGCATGTGGAATTTGATTGTCTACTACAGTTTTTCCATCTACTGTAAAACGCAAACCACCGATGTAGTTTAATCTTAGGTTGTATTTGCCAGCTTTTGGTGCAGTTATTTTACCATTAAGAATTACACCGAAGTTGTCGTTCTTATCTGTAACTGCATAAGTTAATGTTGGAGAGCTACCTTCCATTACAGGAGTAGTGTTCTCGAAATCGGCAATTTTTTGAAATGCCCCATCAAATGTTTTGTAAGTAATATCAGAAACTTTAATATCAGCTTCTTCCATTAGCTTATATTTCATATTTCTAAAAGCAACTGGGCCATGGTCTCCCTGAATCATAATAGGACCTTTTGCAGTCTCATTATTTTCAATTGGTCCGCCAGTTGGTAAAGGTACTTCTAAGTTTTCGTGGATTCTTATTCCATTCAATTCTACATACTCGAAACGAGCATTTTCTACTTTTTTACCCTGAGCATCAAATCTTGGGGCTTTAAAAGCGATTTTTAAGTGTTGCCAAACACCCGGAGCAAAAGCTGCATTGGTAAGTGGGGCTTTACCCATGTAAATTTTGCCTGGAGTGCGTTCCCAGTTACGGTAAATACCTCCAATATCACTAAAAGCGGGTTCTTTAACTCCCCAGCTATCTAGCAATTGAACTTCATATCTACCTTGTAAATAAATTCCTGAGTTGGAACCTTTAGGTAACATCACATCTGTTTCAAAGATGATATCGCCGTGTTCCCACTTTGTTAGTAATTGACTTTTTTTGGTATCGTCGTTCATGTTGATGAGGATACCAGTGCCGTCTCCGTATGCAAATGCTTTAGGTTCTGGCTTTGCTTCTTCCTTAGCTGAGTTTTTTTTCTTTTTCTTTTTTTTCTTGCCTGTGTCTTCTGTCGCTTCCTTTTCTGGCTCGTGGTGGATGTCTAATGTTGGGTTGATCACAACATCTCCCACTACAAACCAGTTTCCGGCTTGCTCTTTAAATGCAGACATATCATCAAATGATATTTGCTGCATATCCTTTTCTTGGGCAAAGAGGCTAAAGCCAAGAAGCATCAAAAAAATCACAAACACATTCCTAATCATAATCATAAGGTTAAAATTTAAATCCAGCTTTAAAAATATTATCTTAATCTGAGGAGAGAAAATAAACTGAGCGCATTCATTCTAAAGAGGAATATATAGGTTCTGGCTCAGCTATTTAGCGGGCTGAAAGGAAGCTACCTGCCTTTAAAAACAGGTAGCTAAATTGATTTACTTGTTCTCTTCGGCTTTCTTTTCCAGTTTTAGGTCTTGTGAGCCTGGTAACTCATTTTGCTCTTCGAGCAGCACTTCAACAGCTTTTTCTATCTGTTGATCTTTGCCATCTAACAACACTTCTGGTTCGTTTCTAACTTTAACATCTGGCTCTAGTTGTTGGTTTTCTAAGTAGTTACCAGAAACATCTACCATACCTACCTGCGGAATACCAAATACCAAAGTTCCATCTATTTGTCTCTCCCACCAAACAGCAGTTCCAGTACCCGGTACAGGCATACCTACCAATTTACCAATGTTATTTGCTTTGTAAGCGTAAGGGAACATATGTGCATCTGAGTAATTACCTTCACCCATCAGCACAATCGATTCTTTTGTCCATTTGAACTGAGGCTCCGTTCCCAACTTCTGACCTCTCGGCATCATTTGGATGTATTCTTTCCCATTAAGGAAAGTTGCCAAGTCGTCGTGCAACCAACCACCACCATTAAATCTGGTATCTACGATAATAGCTTCTTTATCAAAGTTTCTACCCAACACCTCTTCGTAAGTTGTTCTGAAACTTGGGTCATTCATGCCTCTTACGTGCACATAGCCCACTCTTCCATCAGAAAGAGTTTCCACTTCTTCGCGACGGTTTTCTACCCAACGGCGATATAATAAATTGCTTTCTGTACCTCTTGAAATCGGCTCAATTACTTCGTCCCATCTATTGCCATTTGATGGATTATAAAGAGAAAGCAACACCTTTTTGCCAGCCTTTCTATTGAGCAAAGGATAGTAATTGGTATTTGCTTCAATGGCTTCTCCATCAATTTTTTCGAGGATAGTTCCGGTTGAAATCTTCGATTCTGCTCTGTCTGCTGGGCCTTTTTCTAGTACTTCTGCCACCTTTAAACCATTGCCAGTAAAATCCTTATCGAAGAATAAACCTAGCGAAGCAGTTTCGTCTCCATTGTCAGCATGTGCATAGTAACGGCAACCTGTGTGTGAGGCGTTAAGCTCACCCAACAACTCACTTAACATTTCAGAGAAATCGTAATTGTTGTTGATGTAAGGCAGGTATTTCTCATATTCTTTTTTATAGAAATCCCAATCAACGCCGTGTAAATCTGTTAAGTAGAACTTGTTTTTTACTTGTCTCCAAGCGTGGTCAAAAATGTAAGCTCTTTCTTTGGTTTTGTCGAGTTTCATCTCGCCATTTACACCAATGGTTTTCACACTACCACTGCTTACATCTACTTTTTTAACTGAACCACTCGAAAGTAAGAATAAATTTTTGCCATCTTTATCGAAGCTTAGACCGCCTCCGCTGCTACCTAACTTCGTAACAATTTTGGTTTCTCTGGTTCTTAAATTGGTTTTCCATAAATCTACCCCTTGTTCAAACCTACAGATGTAATATAATGTCTCACCATCTTTAGAAACTACGGCATCGTTTAACCTAGAAGAATGAATGGTTAATCTCTCCTTTCTATCTTCTATGCCGTCTAGTTCCATTTTTATTTCTGGCAAATCATCTTCATCTGCTTTTTCATCTTTCTTGTCATCATCTTCGTCTTCTTTCTTCTCGTCTTTTTCGCGCTCTTTGTAAAGCTCAAAATCTGCCTTGCTTAAGTTGAATTCATCATAAGCTTCTTGCGTGAAAAAAGTAGCATATACATCTGCCTCTGAACCCCAACTACCTCTATTTTTCATACCATCTCTGTCAGAAAACCAGATCATCATCTTGCCATCCATCATCCACTTTGGAGCCTCATCGCTAAATCCACTTTTAGTTAGATTTATCAATTCTCCTCCTTGTGCAGAGATTAAGCCTGCCTCAGAAATCCACTGGTTTGGTTGGTTAAATACCACCAAAAACCATTTGCCATCTGGCGACCAATCGTAATACTGGTCTCCATCAGAATAAGAATAGTTATGCTCTGCACTAAGAATGGTTCTTTTAGCTTTTGTTTCTAGGTTGATCACCTTCAACACCACTCTGTCTTCCAAATAAGCTACTTCTTTGCCATCTGGCGACCAAGAAGGCTGAAACTCAGCATTTGGCGCATCAGTAATTACTTCTTCTTTTAAGATGGTAGAAGCATAAAAATAAGGCTCTTCTTCTCTTACAATCTCGGTGCTGTAAATATTCCAACTTCCATCTCTTTCACCTGCATATAAGAGCTTTCTACCGTCTGGACTAAAGCTTACACTACGCTCTTGTGCTGGTGTATTGGTAATTCTTTTGGTATCGCCATCTTCTACCGGAGCCACAAAAATTTCTCCTCTGTATACAAAAGCGATTTCTTTACCATTTGGTGAAACTGCCATTTCAGTAGCTCCACCTCTCACAGAAGTTGTTTCGTAATCTGCTCCGCTGTTATCTGTTCTAATCGTGATATTTACCTTTACTGGGTCGCTTCCCGGTTTCATCGTATAAATTTCACCATCGAATCCGAAGCAAAGCAAATCGTTATTCGAAACAGTTAAAAATCTTACTGGATGGTTCTCGAAAGAACTCAATTGCTCTTTATATGCATTGCCATTTAGAGAAGCTTTAAAAACATTGAAAGTGCCTTTTTCTTCACTTAAGTAATAATAGTTTTCTCCATCAGCGGCAAATACAGGCGATCTGTCTTCACCTCCAAAATCGCTTAACATGGTGTATTTACCATCTTTTACATCTAGTAACCAAATATCTCTAGTAACAGAAGAAGTATGATGCTTTCTCCAAGGATCTTCGTAACCTTTTTTATCTTGGTAAATAATGGTTGAACCATCTGCACTGTAGCGTGCTTCTTCGGCAGTAATAGAAGTAATTTGTTCTGGTCTGCCACCTTGTACTCCTACTTCGTATAACTCTGGCAATCTGCCATAAGGAAACTGTGCGTATTTTACATCATCTGTTCTTAATGATGTAAACATAATTTTGCTGTTGTCTGGGGTAAAATCACTTGGATAATCATCAGAAGAATGGAAGGTTAAGCGGTTTGCTTCACCACCTTCTGAAGGAATAACAAAAACATCGAAATTGCCATATCTGTCTGAAGCGAAAGCCAAAGACTTTCCATCTTTAGACCAAACTGGCATAAAATCATGCGCATTATGCATAGTTAGCGGGATAGCCTGCCCACCACTGGTACTTACCTTGTAAATATCGCCCTTGAAAGAGAAGGCGATCTCACTTCCATCTGGTGAAATCGCAGGATAACGCATCCATAAGGGTGCATCTTGCGCAAAAACCATTGTGGAAAATGAGATAAAGAAAAGATAAGATATGAGTTTTAATAGTTTCATAAACATCTTTAAAGTTTGAATAATTGAGTGCGGAAAGTTAAAAAAATATACAGCAGCAATAAAAATAAATTATATGAGCGGAAAAATACATCGATTTAATCGAATACAATGTACGCTTTGTTTTGTAGCAATTTAATAAAGTCTTCCGTAATGGTGAAAATTAAAAATTATGAAACTGAAAAAATCTTTATTACTGCTAAGCCTTCCAATTGTTATCTTATTTGCTTGTGATAACACGCTTGTATCTGAAGAATGTAGTTGCTTGCCAGAATCTGACTTAGAAATTACTTCAGGAACTTCTTATGGGTATTGTGTTGGCTATTGCTATCAAGAATTAATACTGAACTCTAATTTGGAAACTTATTATGAGAAGAAAAGCATCTACGATGGAGATACGTATCCTAAAGTAGCTTTTACAAATAGCCTCACTCAAGCTAAATACGATAGCATTTATAATAGCATTGATTTCTCTGTTTTTAACAACTTGCCCGACACACTTTCGGACTGTCTAGATTGTACAGATGGTGGTGCTGAATGGATAGAAATTAAGCAAAATGGACAAAGTAAGAAAGTAGTTTTTGATGCTTATGCAGATATTGAAGGTTTAGAAGACCTAGTAGATATACTGCAAAGATTAAGAAACGAATACAGCACTATGAAATAATGTAGATAAATCTAATAATTAGCGCTAGCGTGGTAAAACAACTTGCACTGTATGAGATTAAATATGTAAATTGTATGGTAATAAACGCTATTTAGATTGAATGAAAATTCAATTAAAAACGTTTATACAGATAGTAAAATTTATTTTAAAACTTAAACAAAAACATTATGGATTATGTATTTAACTTTTTCATCTGGCTTCTGGTCGATGTATTTGGGATTAAAACCATTCGGAGAGAAAACAACATTTACACAAAGATTTTAAAAGCGATTGCATTTTTGATCTTCGGTTTTATCTGTGTAGCATTTGTTTTGACACTTATTGCCGGAACAAGATAAATTCCCTCTCCTAAAAAGATGAGTACCATCAAATCGGTTGTTCTGGATTTTTATATAAATGTATATTTTTACGCTCCAGAACAAAACCTGATTATTGATGGAGCTCAAACCAATTACCACCCAAGAAGATTCTTCTAAAAGCATTTTTAACTCTCCCGATTGCCAACAATTACTCGAGGCATATCAAAACTTTTATCCAACAATCGGCTATAATCCACCTTGGATTGGCTATTTCATTTTCGATCAAGAAACAGTCGTTGGCTCTTGTGGTTTTACTGGCAAACCAATGGATGGCAAAGTTGAACTAGCTTACTGGACATTTAAAGCTCACGAAAACAAAGGCATTGCCTCATTTGCTTGCAAAGAACTGATTAAGATTGCCAAACAGACTGATAACAACTTGATAATTACTGCCAAAACTGCTCCCGAAGAAAATGCATCTACTCACATATTAAAAAAGCATGGTTTTACCTTCTCTGGAATTGTACAAGACCACGAAATTGGAGATGCTTGGCTTTGGCAATTGCAGCCTGAGAATTAACTTTAGATTTTAAATAATTCTTTGGAGGCACTTAAAAAATACATCAAGCAAATACACCCCATTTCAGAAGAAACACTAGAAATTCTTTTGGCTCAATTTAGCACTGAGACTTTTACAAAAGGGACTTACTTTGCCAAAGAAGGTAACAGTGAAACAAGATTTGGCATTCTAATGAAAGGTGTTTCCAGAGCTTTTTTTAGGAATACAGAAGGTGCAGAATACAACAAAATGTTTAATGTAGCTCCTTCTTTTATTGGCGCTTATTCTGCACTAATCACCGAAAAAGAAAATCGCATCAATATTGAGTTTTTAACTGATGTAGAAGTGTTAGTAACAAACTACCAACAGTTTATCTCGCTCTATCAGAAACATTCTCAAAT
Organism: Chondrinema litorale; assembly: GCF_026250525.1. GTDB lineage: Bacteria > Bacteroidota > Bacteroidia > Cytophagales > Flammeovirgaceae > Chondrinema > Chondrinema litorale. The sequence goes on along the minus strand of NZ_CP111050.1, from coordinate 116,635 downwards.
AGAATCTCTATCTAGAAAACTATCTGAAAATTACTTTGTACAGAAAGAAAAGCGCGAGATTGAATTGGTTACGATGGATGCAGAAAAGCGCTATGAAATTTTTAAGCAGGAATTCCCCAACCTCGATCAATTAATTCCACAATACCATATTGCATCTTATTTAGGAGTGAGCGCTACTCAACTTAGCAGAATCAGAAGAAATTTAGCAGGGAAGTAAAAAAGTAGTTTATTCAAAATAAGATTCTTGTAATAAGAGAATCAATATAAAATGATCTAATTTTGTTCTTTTAACTTGACATAAAAGAACCAAAAACTCAAGACTGTGGACAAATTCGCTAAATTTTCTTCATGATGACTAAAAAACCCGAAACTCGTTGCACTCAAACACCGGATTTTTTTACGTAATCACTCCTAAAATTCTTAACGCAATTTGACCAAGGTCAAAAAAAGGTCATACTATTCATTATCTATCATCAGAATACATACTCCTTTTAAGAAAAGGATGCATTTTTATTTACATATGTAAATGTACCTGCCCAATTTACCACTCATCTTAGCCAGTAAATAATCTATTATTCAATTATGAAAAAGAGCATTTACCTGCTATGTATTTTATTGTTTACAGTATCAGCAGTACAAAGTAAACCTATTGAAACACCTAAAAATGAAACAGTTATGAAATATTCTATTTTAGTTTTGTATAATGTAACCAACCACTGGCTACTTTTAAAACGCGAAGAAAGGGGTAAAATCTTTAAAAATGAGATTATGCCCATTATACAAAAATTTGAAGGTAAGCTGAAAGTGAGGTTATTCGATAGTGAAGCTTTCCACGCAAAAACTTCTGACTTTATGATTATCGAATGTGCTGATCTTAAAGACCATTATTACTTTATGGAACATTTGAGAGACACCAGTCTTTTTGGTAAACCTTATATTCAATTAGTAGATGTGATTATAGGCATTGAAGATGGCTTCGCTCAATTCGAAGATGAAGAATACAAACCTGATTGAAAAGTCTTGTAGAATTTGCCTATAGTTCAACCATGTTTCAGATAAAATTGCCTGTTTGCTCTGAGAAAAAACTTTAATAGCTTATAATTGATTGTATTGTTACAACACAGTAATTCTGAAAAAATCAATTAGAGTAAATAATGAAAAAAAGAACCTTAGGAAAAACAGGATTTGAGATTTCTGAAATTAGTTTAGGAACCTGGCAAGTTGGTGGAAAGTGGGGTGAACCTTTCGATCATGATAATGCGGATAAAATATTAAATTCTGCTGTAGATAAAGGCATTAACTTTATTGATACGGCAGATGTATATGGCGACAGAGAAAGTGAAAAAGCTGTTGGCAGATTGGTTAAAAATAGGTCTGAACGCATTTATGTAGCAAGCAAATGTGGAAGAAGGTTAAACCCACACACGAATGAAGCTTACACGCCAAAAGCACTGAGAACTTTTGTAGAAGAAAGCTTGCAAAACATGGGTATAGAATGCCTTGATCTTATACAAATACACTGCCCTCCTACCGAGGTTTATTATCGACCTGAAATTTTTGAAGAATTTGAAAAACTAAAGGCTGAGGGTAAAATCCTGAACATGGGAGTTAGTGTAGAAAAGGTAGAGGAAGCAATAAAAGCCATTGAATACGACTGTGTAACAACTGTTCAAATTATCTTCAATATGTTTAGGCAAAGGCCGGCTGATTTATTTTTTAAGCTAGCTAAAGAAAAGAATGTGGGAATTATTACTCGTGTGCCGCTAGCCAGTGGCTTACTTAGTGGAAAGTTTTCTAAAGACACAACTTTTGGCAAAGAAGACCACCGTAACTTTAACAGAGATGGCGCTGCATTTGACAAGGGAGAAACATTTGCCGGTATCGATTATAATACTGGCTTAGAAGCTGTTGAAATTCTAAAAGACAAGTTTCCAGATGTTGATCTGGTAATGTTAGCCTTAAAATGGATTTTAATGTTTGATGAAGTAAGTTGTGTAATTCCGGGAGCTTCTAAAGAATTGCAACTTATCCATAATGTTGTAGCTGCCGATTTTCAAGATCTCTCACAAGAACAAATGAGCGCAATTAATGATGTATACAATACCTATATTAAAAAACAGGTACATCATCTTTGGTAAAAAGATTTAACTTTTTTTATAAATCCCGGCTTTCAACTTAGTCGGGATTTTTTTTATCATTAGCCAAAAGATAATTAGACTTTTTTATGATTTCTAAACTGGTAGGTTCAATAAGTAAAATGAGAACTAAAACATTAAAATCGTTTGGCAAAAGATTACAAAGCAAAGACTTTAAAATTACCCTATGCGAAAACAACCTTGAGATCGCTAATATACTGGCAAATACATTTATTAATATAGATGGAGTTGAAGTAATTCATGGAAACATTTTTCATTTATGGGCAGATGCTGTGGTGAGCCCAGCCAATAGTTTTGGTGATATGAGTGGTGGATTAGATAAAGCCATTGATGATTTTTATGGAATGAAAGCCCAATCGAAAGTTCAAAATAAAATAAGGGAAGAGTATTTGGGAGAACTACCAGTTGGCATGACAATTACTTTAGAAATGCAAAGCTTACAGTTTCCAAATTTAATGGTGGCTCCTACCATGAGGATTCCGGAAAAGGTGACAAACTCACTCAATGCTTATCTGGCAATGCGCGCAATTATGGTTGAGTTAATACGGATAAATAAAAAGCAAGCTGGTAAAATTGAGTCAATTGTAATTCCAAGTTTGTGTACAGGCGTTGGTAGAATGCCTTATCAAGAATCTGCAAATCAAATGTTTACTGTCTTCAAAAACATAATGTTTGGTGGTTGGTTAGATGTTGCTCACCCAGCTATGGCTCCATATGCATTAAAAGCTCAATAAGCTAAGTAATAATTTTATTAAAGAAAGATTGATTTTCAGCTATAGTTTTTAAAAGGCAAACTATTCTGGAAACCTTCGTTTCATCTTTTTTAGCTTCATAAATCCAATATATCCATAGTTTTTGCTCACTCTCCTTTAATTTTAAAAAACTGTCTCTAACCTTATAAGACTCATTTTCGAGACAAATTAAAATCTCTTCTGGTATTTTCACTTGAGTATTATCTAGAAATAGTCTAACTCTTACAGTATCACCTGCTTCTTTTTTTATCTTCTTTCTTATTTCTGCTTTTACAGGTAAAAAAAGTGAGCTATTACCCATAGGCATGAGTTTGTAGTTTTTTAATTCGAAACCATCTACAAAACCTTTTACTTTTACCCAACCAAATGGAGCTTTTTTATCTTGCTTAATTTCCGGAATAGCAGCATAAGTCCAGCCACCTTTGCCTGGAAATTTTTGCAAAACGTAATCATTATCGGTAATTAACTGATCCATTATTATACATCCAAGTGATGCAATTTTAAAATCACCCTTAATTTCCGATTTATTTAAAAAAAATCAAAAACAACCTGTAGAAGTTTAATCATTCTACAGGTTAAATTTCAATAGTTTCTATAAATGAGTTGATAGCATTTTACCACTTAAAAATTAAAAGTTTACAACTTTTAAGTGGTTTGTGTAAAGTTTTGCGATAAGCACTAAAATATAAAATTAATAATGAGCATATTCAATCTCATTATACTATAGTTTCAAGTTAGAATTGATTGTAATTGATGTTGATTAAATCTTCTTTTTTAAAAACAGCCTGAAATAAGAAGATAGTAATAGTTAGACATTAAATCCTTCTTCGATAATTTCCTTTAATGTTGCTACAACATCTCCTTTAACTTTAAATCCATTTATAGAAGTAAACTGAGTCGCTTTCAGTTTATCATCCATAATTATGGAAGAGGTCATCATGTAGATTAATGTGTCTTGATACAAAGATGAAAAATGTTGTTCAAATAATTTCATGAACTCATAGCCATCTTTTAAAGGCATATTAATGTCTACAAGAATTAGATCTGGAAAACCCTGATCATGTGACTTTAAACTCGCAAGGTAATTAATTGCCTTGTCTGTACCTTTTTCGATATGCAACCTGATATCAGGGTCAATCGCATCTACTGAAAGCGTAAAGATGTGGTTGTAAATCTCATCGTCGTCAACAAGTAGAATGTTTTTAAGCTTTTTAGCTTCCATTATCTTTTCCATAGAAAAATAATTAATTTAAAAGTTAAAAAAATTAAAAAAACGAAGCTTATTTATTGTTAATCATTTGATAGTTAATACATTTAGTATGGTTTGAGATATACAAAAAACTCTGTTCCCAGTCCGGGATAACTCTCAACTTTAATTTTACCACTATTCTTTTCGATCATATTTTTAATGATATTTAGACCTATTCCTTTACCTTCTCTCTCTTCATGAAATCGTTTAAATGGTTTAAACAATTTGTCTCCAACTACTTTCATATCCATTCCGATTCCATTGTCTTTTACTACCAGACATATATAATCGCCATCTTTTTTTGTTGAGATATGAACAACCGTTTTGCGGTCGTAAGAACGATATTTAATCGCATTACTAATTAGGTTTTGCATAATGCTCATCAAATAAGGCCTGTTATAAACTATCTCTTTTGCTTTATTAAAACTGATGTTTATATCTGCATTACTTTCAGTAATTTGGCTCTTTAGTTTGATTTCTACCTCTTTGTAAATGTCTTCGAACTTAACCGTATCTGCTTTTATATCGTCGTTTTTCTGAGTATCAATAATCTCAATAAGTCCGTTCAATGTATTTTCTAGTGTATTTACTGAATCGATGAGATTTTGCTGTACTTCTTTCTGTTTTTCACCATTTACCATATTGAATAAATTCAATAAGTTTTTGGCATTTACCAATGGTGCTCTAAGGTCGTGTGCTGCTGTATAAACAAAGCTATCCAGATACTCATTACTTCTTATTAATTGTGCATTGCTATTTTCGAGTAATTTTTGAGCTGCTTTTAGCTCTGTAATCTCGATAAATGTAAGCACTACACCATCAATCTCATTATCACTTATTTTGTAAGGCAAAATTCTCAAAAGATAATATTCGCCATTATTAAAGATTTCTTTTTCAACTTTCTTACCTCCATCAATTACATCATTTACTGCAGTTTGGAAATCATCGAATCTGAAATTTCTATGGAAATGGTATATAGGTCTACCGGTATCAGATTCAACCAAATTGAAATGATGTGAAGCAGCCATATTAAACTTGCGTAAACATGCATCTTTATCAAGAAGAATTGTACCTATTTCTGTACTTGATAACAAGTTGTTTACATCATTATTGGCTTCTTCTACTGCTTTAATTTTGTATTGTAATTCTGAGTTTACTGTAATTAACTCTTCGTTTACAGACTGTAACTCCTCATTGGTACTTTGCAACTCTTCGTTAGATGCGAGTAATTCTTCGTTTGCAGCTTGCAACTCTTCATTACTAGTTTCTAACTCTTCTAGTGCAGATTGTAATTCTTGACGAGTTGTATCCAGTTCATTTTCTAGATCCTGAACGCGCTTGTCTTCAATATCATTAGTATATTCTAGCTCGAGGCCTTTTACATTACCTATTACTCCTTCTTCAAACACTATAAGAATGTACTTTTCGTGCTTGCCTACATCATATGCCTGAAAATGCAGCTGAAGTGTAATGTCTTTATCATCAAAATTGAATGGTATTTTTTTGTAAGATATTCTTTTGTCTTCATTTAAAGCTCGTCTAATACCATTTCTGATGGTTAGAGATACTTCTTCTGAAGTCATTTTAAGAATATTGTAAATCGGTTCTTTTTGAGGAACACTCAAATACGTATTCAATTTACCGTGAATGTACTGGATGTTATAATCCTTGTCTACAAATACACAATTAGGACTAAATTGCTGTACCAGTATTTCTTCAAAAATATTCTTTTTAAACCCTTTTTGATATACACCAGGATTAGTTACCGAATTATCTACCGCTTGTATACGCGAAGAGATTTCATCGTAAACCTGATTGTATCTTTCTAATGGCTTGCGATTTGACCTGGAAGTATAAATCTTCCATTTTTTGTCTACAACTTCAAACTCTTGGCTTACATCACTAGTGCTTTCACTTGATCCAAGAAACAAATAACCTCCTGGATTTAATGCAAACTGAAAGTTTAAAAGTGTTTTCTTCTGGATGTGTGGCTCTATGTAAATTAGTAGGTTACGACAAACCACTAAATCTAAGCGAATAAATGGAGGATCTTTTATGATATTATGCTTGGCAAAAACAATGTTTTTTCGCACAAAATCTTTTACTTGAAATTGATTCTCTCCGAGCTTATTAAAATACTTAGAAATATACCTTGTTGGCAAATTAGCTAACTGATGGCTATTATAAATACCTGTACTTGCTCTTTCTAATGCATCGCGATCTATATCTGAAGCAAATATTTTAAACCTTATATTGCCATATAAAGCATGTGTTTCAAAGAAATCGAGCATTATAAATGCCAGTGAATAAGTTTCTTCACCTGTAGAACAACCCGCAGACCAAATCCGAATTGGCTCGTTAGTGGTTTTATTCTTTACAATCTCCGGAAATACTTTACTCTTTAATGACTCAAAAGCCTCTGGGTCTCTAAAAAATGAAGTTACACCTATTAAGAACTCCTTATATAGTTTTTTTACCTCGTCAGGATTTTCAATAAGATAATGATCGAGTTCTATTAAGGAAGAAAAATGAAGAATTTTCATATTCTTCTCAATCCTTCTAAGAATTGTTGGCTTCTTATATGCCGAAAAATCTATTCCCGATACTTTTTTTACTTTAAAAAGAATTAAGTCTAGATAACTGTTTGAGCCTTTAGAAGGCTGTAAGTTTTCAAACTCTTTAAGTACATCTGTTTTACCAGAAAAATAGGCAACCAATTTTTCGCCCATATCTCTTGGTGGTAAAATTAAATCTACCATTCCGGTTGAGATTGCCGCATTTGGCATGCCATCAAACTTAGATGTATCTGGATCTTGCACCATAATCATCCCTCCTGCTTCCTTAATCATCTTAATACCCCTTGAGCCATCTGTGCCCGTACCAGATAGAATAATTCCTACAGATTTTTCTTCCAGCACATTACCTAATGAATTAAAAAACAGATCAATAGGAAGATTTGGACCAACAGAGTTTTCTTTCTCCATTAGAAACAGCTTCCTATCTTTTATAATAATATTTTTCTTTACTGGTATCAAATAGATTTTATTGGGTTGAATTACCTGACCATTCTGTGCCGTTGTAATTTTCATGTTTGTGTGTTTACCCAGCAACTCAGGCATCATGCTTTTAAAATCAGGAGATAGGTGCTGAATAATTACAAAAGCTATTCCGCTGCTTTCAGGCATATTTGCAAAGAACTCTTTAAGAGCTTCTAAACCACCTGCAGATGCACCAATACCTACTATCGGAAAATTATCTTTATTGTCTTTTAAGTTTGTTTCTTTTGCTGCCTTATTTTCTTTCATCTATTTGTTGCGTTAAAACTTTTTTTCTCACTGCGATGTCAGGTAAAATAACTGTCACCTTTGTGCCTTCGCCATACACACTTTCCAATTGAATTTCTCCATTAATTTTCTCTACGGCCTGCTTTACAATATACAAGCCTAAGCCTGAACCTTTGCATATATCATTTCCGCGATAAAACATATCAAAAACTTTCTCAAGATCAGTGTGTATTACTCCTATTCCATTATCTTCAATACTAATAAAGATTTTGTTGCTTCCGGCTTTACTGGCAGTTATTGTTACCATTTTTTTGTTTACTGCTTTTCGCTGGTATTTTATTGCATTCCCAATTAGATTATTTAATATGATTTTAAGTTTTTCCTCATCAGAATTTAAATCGAGACAAGGTTCTATTTGAACATCAAAAACTATGTCTTTAAAATAAATGGCATGGCTTTGATTCTGGATACAATAGTTAATTATATTATCTAATGATATAGCTTGGATTTGTAATGCCTTTCTTTGATTATTAGCTAAATCTAGAATTGTATTTACCAATTTATCTAAAGACTGTATCCTCTCTTTAATTAATGGCAGATAGCTTCTTGCAAGAGATTCATCTTTGCTCATGTCTGCCAACTGTATTAAACCTAAGGTAGTCATAAGAGGAGAGCGCATATCATGTGAGGCTTTGTAAACAAAGTTATCTAGTTCAAAATTTCTAGTTTTAAGCTCATTACTTATCTTATCAAGTTCATGATTGCGAATTGTAAGTGTTTCAACCATATGTTGTAACTCTTCTTCTTTCATGGCTAAATCCTCATAGTTTCTTTTTATATCATTAAATACAGATTCGGCAATTTCTCTTTCTATAAATACAAATAGTGCTGTATTTCTATTAAGCCAAGTTTTTTTAATCTCAAATGTTTTATACTTCTCTCTTGGGTATGTAATATAAATATTTTGAGATTCACCATATAAATATGGGGAAGCAACAAGTGCTTGGAGCGACTCATCATATAAGACATCATTTAAATATTGTGCAATTTTATCTTGTGAAAATTCAAAAAAATCACAAAATGAATCGTTCACCTCTAGTATTTTCCCCTCATTATTCACAATGCACTGTATTAAAGGACTTTTATTAAATACATAGTCAAAAAAAACAAGGCTTTGAGACATAATTTCATATGTAGATTAAAAAATAGTCGGTATTCAATAACATTCTAAATGTAAAAAAAATAACGATACATACGTAACGATATATATCCTAAAACTTACATATTTTACAAAGTATATTTTTTACCAACACAATCTATTAAATTTGTATAAAACCATAAATAACTGTTATAAAAATAAGTTATTTTAATTAAAAAATTACATTATTCTTTGTTATATTACATATAACTTGCACACAAAGTAATAAAATTTGAATAAAAATACGTCATTATTCAATACTTATATATTGGTTGTTTTATGAAATTGGAATTTCTAAGTACTTTTCGATAAAATGCTAACAATTAATGATTTTTCTCAGGTTTTTAATTTTTTTTTTTTAGATACTCAATTTACACTTGAGTTGTTGCATACTTTGTTACACAAATCATCAAATTACCTGATTGTAGTGATCTTTTTTACAATTTCATTACTTATGGTATCCTATGCTTCAAAAAAGAAAAATATCCCTTTTAAAAATTTATTTATTTACAGTTTTATTTTTATCACACTGTGTGGCATTTTGCATTTTTTTAATACATCTGATTTTAATCTACCCACACAACTAACAAATTTCATCACATTTTTAACTGCATTATTTGGGCTATATACTATTTACCTATCTATAAGAATATTTCCTGAAGCATTAAAGATTAAAGATTCTACCGAGTTCGCTAAATTGAATGCTAACTTAAAATTTGCTAATGAGGCCAAAGAGTTAAGCGATAAGCAGCTCTTTATGGATTTTGAATTTGCTGAAATTGGGAAAGCATATGTTGACCTCTATGGCAATTTTATTAGAATGAATAAAGCTTTTTGTGATATCTTGGGGTACAAAAAAGAAGATTTACTCAAAATAGATTTTAAAGATATTACGCACATAGACGATTATGACGAGCATAAGAACTCTCTAAATCAACTACAAGAAGGGAAGCTTAACTTTACCAGTTTCCAGAAAAGATATATGCATAAAAATGGAGAAGTAATATGGTTATTTTTAAATGTAGTACTGATTCGTGATGAAGAAGGTAGTCCGGCATTTATGGTAGTAGAAATTCAAAATATTACTAAAAAAATCCAAACAGAAAAAGAATTAAAAGTAAGTAAAGAGCGATTTGAGCTAGTTATATTAGGTGCACAAGCTGGTATTTGGGAATGGCCAGATATAAACAGCAAAAGTGAATGGTGGTCTCCAAAATTCTATAACCTTTTAGGTTACACTAATAATGAAATTCCGGCAAGCCTAGAAAATTTCTTTAACATACTTCACCCAGATGATAGAAAGACTACCGAAATATTACTTGATAAACATTTTAGAAATGAGGCTCCATTTATAATTGAGTACCGGCTTAGAACTAAATCTGGAAAATATAAATGGTTTCAAGGTAGTGGACAGGCTGAATTTGATGTAAATGGAACTCCGGTAAAAATGGCGGGGTCTATAATAGATATTACCCCAATGAAAGCAGCAGAAGAAAATTTAATTAAAAAAAATAAAGAGTTAGAAATTTCAAATAAAAATCTGGCCTCTTTTAGTTATTCAATTTCTCACGATTTAAAAACACCATTAAGGGCAATTTCTGGTTTCTGTGGAATCTTATTAGAAGATCATGCAAAAGACTTAAACGAAGAGGGTAAACGAATTTTAAATACTGTGATTAAAAACAGTAATAAAATGGGTACTCTTATTAATGACATACTCACCTATTCTATGATAAGTCGAAAAGACCTAAAGCTATATAAGTTGGATATGAAATATATGTTTGAGGCATCTATTAGGAATTACACAAAAAAATTACCAGAAACCAATTATAAATTTATAGTGCAACCACTTAAAAAGGCAGTAGGAGATAAATTGATGATAGAGCATTTGCTAAATAACTTGGTTTCTAATACTATAAAATATGCAAAAAAAGAGGTACCTATAAATATAGAGGTTGACGGAGAAATAACTAATGACGGCTATATTTATATAATTAAAGATAATGGTGTTGGATTCGATCCAAAATATGTTCATAAAATATTTGGAGTTTTTGAGCGACTCCATAAAGAAAGTGAATTTCAAGGTACAGGTGTAGGTTTAGCTATAGCAAAAAAAGTAGTAGAAGTTCATGGAGGAAAAATTTGGGCAAAAAGTGAGTTAAATATTGGTTCTACTTTTTACTTTACGCTTGACCCTAATATTAAACCTGAAGTAAATTAAATATGCAAAATCTTTATGAGGTAGCACTAGAAAATTTACCCTTTGCTATGCTTTTAATCTCTGTATCTCACGAAAATGAAGATCACAAAGTATTAAAAGTTACAGAGAAGTTTTATCATATAACCGGGATTGAAAAGCATGCTATACTTTTACATCAACTTAATATTAGATATAAATTTATTCAATGGATTGAGGAAGTAAAAAAAGACACCAAAACACAAATAGCTTATGCCGAATTTAAAGAACAGTATGATATAATAAAGTTTACCTTAAAAAAATTAGACAACGAAACTTTTCTTATCACTGTTGAAAGTATAAATAATATAACAGGATCTAATGAGGCTAAATTAAAGCTAGCATATATAGATCTAGAGAGAAAATTCAGGAAATTTAATAGTAGTATTTCTCATGATTTAAAAGCTCCTTTGAGAGCGATTGAGGGTTTTAGCAGCATTATTTTAGATGATTTTGTTGATGAAGTATCACCAGAGCTGAAAACAAACCTCGAAACAATTATAAGAAATACAGGTAGATTAAAAAATAGGCTTAATGCCATACATCACTACTCACGCATACAGAGAAGAGCTTTATTGATAGAAGACGTTGACCTAAAAGCATTATTTATTAAAAGCTTTCAAAATCAAAAATCTGGTTTTTCTCATGGTGAAAAAGTAATATTTAGCATTACCGATTTACCGAAAGTAAAAGGAGATTTAGTTCTTTTATCAATCTTAACAGATGAGTTAATTAGTAATGCTCTCAAATTTACTGAGCCAGTGAGTAATCCAAAAATCAATATATTTTTTAAGGAAAATAATAATTATTATATTTATAAAGTAACCGATAATGGGGTTGGTGTTTCTGAAAAGAACTTAAAAAACATATTTGTTATGTTCAATAAAGCGCATTCGGTTAAAGATTTTGAAGGTCTTGGAGTAGGTTTAACTATTACAGAAGTAATTGTTGAAAAACACAATGGGAAGATTGATGCATCTTGCAACGAAGAACAGGGTTGTACATTTTCATTTAATTTTTTTGATCAATAAATTTTAACTTAAAATAATGGAGGTCAGAGATAAAGCACCTGAATTACTATTAGTTGAAGACTTTGAAGAAGATGCTATTTTAACTATCAGAGCTCTAAAAAAATATAATCTCGCCAATGAGATTAAATGGGTTGAAGATGGTGAAGAAGCCATTGATTTCCTCTTTGCTAAAGGAAAGTATGAAAATAGACATAAGGAAAATACGCCAACTATTATTTTACTAGATTTAAAACTTCCAAAAGTTCACGGACTTGACGTACTTGAAGCAATAAAGAAAGATAGCACACTCAAGCATATTCCAATAATTGTAATGACATCTTCAAAAGAAAATGAAGATATAGAAAAAGCTTATGCATTAGGTGCAAACAGTTATGTAGTTAAACCTGTAGATTTTCAGCAATTCGCCGAAGCTGTTAAGGAAATAGGCATTTATTGGTTGATACTAAACGAGGTAAAAAAATGAATACTGACAACTTACTTAGAGTTCTTATTCTTGAAGATGAACCAGACGACGCAACATTAATTTTATATCAGGTAAAAAAAACTATTTATAAAATTAATGCAAGAATCATTTCAGACGAAAAACAATACAATGCATTATTAAAATCGTGGGAGCCTGATATTATAATTTCTGACTATTATATACCTGGATTTGATGGAGCAGATGCCTTACAGCAAGCAAAAAAACTTGCTCCGGATACGCCATTCATATTTGTAACTGGTAAAGTGTCTGAAGAGTTAGCTGAAGAAACCATTATAAGTAGTACTGAAGCTTATCTTTTAAAAGATCACCTCGAAAGACTTCCTCAAATTATCGAAGTATTAATAGACAATCAAAAGTTATTAATTAAAAATAAGAGTTTAAAAGCTATGATGAGTGATGCCCATGCACTTATTAAAAGTTCTAAAGAAAAGGTTAACAAAAAGAAACCTAACATGAGCAAATTTAGGCCTAAATAAAAAAGCCTGAGTTAAATTCAGGCTTATTTAATATATCATCGAGCTTAAACTGTTGGCTCCCAGCCAGGTTCGTATGTTCTCTTCCAATACTGTTTCATCAACTTTTTATCCAGTAGATTCCCATTTTCTGGATTACACTTTAAAGTCTGATTCGCACGAGACGAAATATTAGCCAGATGTGCTAATAAAGTACTCACAGCACCCTCATTAATTGGAGAATTACTTTTAGATTTCCCAACTACAGTGTCGAAGAAATTTTTCATATGTAAATCAGTAGCATTACCACCTCCACCAAGTGCTGTGGTTGAACTTCTAGCACTAGCTAAAGCTTCTTTCGACATTTTACCATCACGGTCGTATAGTCTATAACCATTTCTATCTACATATACAGAACCTTCGGAACCATAAATAACCGTACCCCTATCTGAACCATAAGTATCCATTCCATTTCTACTCTTACCATCCCACACTATAGTTTTTTTGTCGCCAAACTTATAAGTTGCTAGCATGGTATCATACATTGTCCAGTCATCGTCTTTAAAGTGATATTTTCCAGCTACCACAGATACTTCTTCTGGAAAGCTAACTCCTAATGCCCAACGAGCTACATCAATTTCATGGATTGCATTGTTACCCGTTTCTGCAGTACCAAACTCCCAGAACCAGTGCCAATTGTAATCAAAGAAAATGTCTTTATAAGATTGTCTTGGAGCAGGTCCTTGAAACAAATCCCAGTTAAATCCTTCTGGTACATCTGTAACTTTTGCTTTTCCAATACTTGTTCTGGTATTTGTATAAAATGCTTTCGCTAAATACACATCTCCAATTATACCATTATGTATTTCTTTTATAATTTCCTGAGACTCAAGTGCAGATCTTTGTTGGTTACCCATTTGTACTACCTTACCATACTTTTGTTGGAAAGCAACAATTTGCTCACCCTCCCATGGATTATGACTACAAGGTTTCTCTACATAAACATGCTTACCCGCTTCAAGTGCCATACAAGTTAATGGAGTATGCCAGTGATCCGGAGTTGTATTGATTATGGCATCAATTTCAGTATCTTCCAATACTTTTCTAACATCTCCCTCCTTTTTAGGCGCAGTACCAGTAATATTTTTTACTTCCTCTCCAAATGAATCCATCTGTGGTACATAAATATCACAGACATATTTGAAGTTTATATTGTCAGTTAGTTTTTTGTAAGAACCCTTCATGGCATTTGCTCTTCTTTTACAACCGATTTGTGCAATTGTTACTCTATCGTTTGCCCCTAATATTCGGTTATAACTTTTTGCAGATAATGCTGGAATTCCCATGCTAATCGCTGATGCAGCTAAAGTTGTCTTCTGTAGAAACTTGCGTCGTGATTGTGACGTGCTTTTTTTCATTTTATATTTTAGTTAAAGTAAATATTCATTAATTTACTAAATATACATTTCTAATAATTAAATCTTGTATCTTACTTTACTAAGTAGTTAGCTGAAAGAGTTAATACAGGAATTCGGCAATATGAAGCATTTACTTAAAAATCTATTTTTAGGAATTGAACATCTGGCAGGAAAGAAGAGTAACATATCCTCAAATACATCACTTTAATACTTAATTTTTAGTATTAATATAAAATTGAATAAAAATATAATTCTAGTACCACTATTTATAAAATTATATTAATCTCATTTTAAATAGGACAAAATTTAAATTTTGCACCTATATATATGCATATACTCATTTTTAGGTTGACTTTGACCAAAAAATCTATTTAATTAGAAGACTGTCAATCAATTTTTAAATTATACAATTATTCAAACTCTACTCAATCCGTTACAAAACTCAGAAGAATATCTAATCATTGAAGATAGTGAGATAGATGTTATTGTAGTTGACAGGCTTATCAGGAGCTATTATCCTTCATTAAAACCTATTATTACAAGCAATGGCATGCAGGGTATAAAGTTGCTAAAAGACAGAATTAATAGAGGCATAAACCTACCGGCATTTATTATTTTGGATTTAGTAATGCCTTTAATGAATGGGTTTGATTTTTTGGAGATCTATGAACGAGACTTTTTTAAAAATAACTTTTCAAATATAATCGTATTGACAAGCTCGATTCATGAATTGGATAAAAGAAAAGCGCTTAACTATAAATGTGTGAAAACGTATATGGTTAAGCCATTTAGTATTAAGGATTTTTTATGTATCCATATTTAAAACTTCAATTTATTTATTTCCTCACAGATATCCTTCTTGCTCGCATCATCACCACTGAATATCACTTGCTTCATTATTTCTGATTTTATCTCGCTAATGATATTACTAATGTCTTTTTCTAAAGCAATGACGTTTTGCTGATCCATCTTAATATTCGTATATTTTTTAGCTATTGCCTTTGCTCTTGACATAATTTTAAAAGAAGTTAAAAAAAATAAAATTTCTAGTCTTTAAAATTAATTCCATAACAAGTATAGGAAGTATATATCTAATTTTGAAACTTTAAGCTTTAAAATAAGAAATTCAAAAATTAAAACAGTTGATCACACAAAACTTTTAAGCAATAAAACACAGATTTTTAAAATAAAATTTAGCTTAGGCTCCAAAATTAAAAAATCAACTTTACCTTTTCCCTTTACTTTTATTATCCTTTAGCTTTAAGAATATCTTAACCCCATCAGCTTACAATTAATAAATTTAGTAACTTATAGAATATAATTTATATTGTACTTAAAGTGAGACTAGTTACTTTATCTTATCAGCCGGTTGAAAAAAATTAATAGTACATTATATAAGTACCTTCACGTAAGAAGGTATTAGATTATTATAGTCTGAGTAATAAAGTGTAATTTAAATAAGTACTTAAAAACACAAAATTATATAATAATTCTCCTATTTAAAATTTTATTTTCCAGTTGCGCTTTTAGCTCAATTTGGATATAAACTTAATAATAAGTTGTAATCTACAATTATATAAGTCTAGAAAATAGGAAAGAATTTATATAAATTTTGTTGCATATGATACTATTTAATATGTAACATTTTACAAAACTACTAATAATATAAATAATTATTTGAAATGATTATAGCTAAAAAAGTATTTAGCTTATTGTAATTTATACATCAAACAAAGAACTGGCTCTATAAAGCATCAATTTAGTAGTAAATATATTATTTTTTCTCATCAATTCTAATTAGACAAGTACATCTACTCAAAACTACTCATACACAGTCAATAACTTTTAAAACTTTCATTCTTAAGTCATTGCAAATATTGCGTCTTAGAATTGTTTAATTCAGTTGGGCTTATATTGCAACTTCTTTCTTATTTTTAAGAAGCAGAATAATTATCTGTAATTAAAACTATAACAAAAAATACTGATTCATGAAAAGAGTATTATTACCCCTATTAATCTTGGCATTTTTACTTCAATGCCAAAATGAAAAAACTAACACAAGTGAAGTAAAAGAAGAAAAGGTACTTACACAGTCTGCTCAAAGTGCAGAAGGATTAGTAAGCGCAGCTCACCCATTAGCAGTGAAAGCTGGTGTAGAAATGATGGAAAAGGGAGGAAATGCAGTAGATGCAGCAGTTGCAACAGCTTTTGCTTTAGCAGTTGTAGAACCTAGTATGAGTGGCTTAGGAGGAAGACTACAGGCAATAATAAGGTTGCCCAATGGTGAATTTTATGGTGTTGATGCTACAACCCAAGCCCCCATATCTTATGATGCCAAAACAGCTCCAGAAGGTAGATATGGTTATCCTTCAATCGGAATACCCGGTGTAGTTGCAGGTCTTTGTAAATTACTAGAAAAACATGGTACTTTACCCCTTGCTACCGTAATGCAACCTGCCATTAATTATGCTATTAATGGTTTTAATATTTTGCCAGGAGAAGCAGCAAGACATAAATATGCGCAAAAAGAGCTAACCGAATTTAAAGGGAGCAGTAAATATTTTTTAAAAGCGGACAGCACCACTTATAATGAAGGCGAATTATTTGTGCAAAAAGACTTAGCAAATACATTAAAAGCAATATCTACTGGTGGTAAAGATGCTTTTTACAAAGGTGAGATTGCTAAAAAAATTATTGCTGATAATCAGGCAAATGGTGGAGTTTTAAAATTAGAAGACCTTGAAAACTATGAAGCTTTAGATGCGAAACTTTTAACAGGTGATTACAGAGGTTACGAACTGCATGGACTAGGTATTCCATCTTACGGTGCTATTACAATTGAAATTTTACAAATACTTGAAAACTTTCCATTAGAAACCTTAAGAGGTGCCGATTGGGCAAGTGTGATCTATAAGGCAATGGAAATGGCATATAGAGATCGTAAGAATCAATATTCAGATTCATTATCGATATTGCTAGATAAAAAATATGCTGCAAGTATTGCTGCATCAATTAAAGATGAGAAACAACCAGTAAAAAATGCCGCAGAACTGATGAATAATGTACCAGAAAGTTGGTTGGCAGAAATGGGACATACTACACACCTATCTACAGCAGATAAAAGTGGAATGATGGTAGCACTTACTCAATCACTCGGCCCAAATATGGGTTCTAAAGTAGCAACACCAGATTTGGGTTTCTTATACGCAGTTACTCTGGGTGGTTACCTAGGTGATTTTAAACCGGGTGAGAGAGCATCTTCTCATATTTCTCCATTTATAATTACAAAAGATAACAAGCCATTTATGGTATTAGGTGCTGCTGGTGGTGGCAGAATTATAACAGCAATTACTTCTGTAACAAGCAGAACAATTGACCATAAAATGCCACTTACTGATGCACTTGCTGCACCAAGGGTTCACCCAGACGAAGACAGTGTTTTTGTTGAAACACATGAAGGTTGGGGATGGAGAGATGAAGTAGTAGAAGCAATGGAAGAAAATGGATTAGGAGTAAAAGAAGTTGAAGATGTTGCAAGATTCGGTAGAGTACATGCAATTATGTATGATTCTGCAACAAATGAATTAATAGGTGCAGCAGACCCAGACTGGGAAGGTGCTGTTGGTGCTCCTAAGTCTTCACCTAAATAATTTCATCTTACTTCTTGTAATAATTATAACTAATAAGTGTATATAATTTTTGTTACAAAAGAGATTTTGAAATAGCTGTTTTTATTCTCTATTTTGTTGCAATAGGAATATCATTTTTTTTATTAACTTATTAGCAATGTTCCTATATAACCAATAAACAAAAATTATATGCACTTTATTGATTTCTCAACCATCATTGAAGAGGCCTGGAATGCCTATTCTCCTGACACTCCTACGACTGATATAACTGATATTAGTGCAAGGGTTTCTACTAATCATGTATATAAAATCAATCTTTCACCCAGAAAATTTGTAATAGGAAAGCTATCCTACTTCGGTAAATTTGAGCATTTTAAAGAAGATCATACAATCATAAATAAGCTAGGTAGCATTTTACCTCCTCCATATAAAAAAGTACTTGCAAGATCGCTTACTAAAGACAACAAATTATTCACTTATCGATATAAGAATGAAAATGTAGATATATGGGTAGTGTTTTACAAACCGGTAAAAATTAAACAGTCATTACCAAGAAGATTAAGCCGTGAGCAAATTGTTAATCTTGGTACCGAAGTCGCCAATTTCCATAAAGCATGTTTAGAGGTAACTCCCAAATTACCACTTTCATCCAAAACTTTACAGTCAGACATAGATCATCTGCTGGAAATTCTGGAAACTGATTACGGCAAATATGAACATCGTGGCCATATAGAAATTATTAAAAACCAATGCTATATTTTTAAAGAGAATGTAGCTAAGCTCAATCAAGATGCAATGGTAGATATACCGGTTTTCGTAGACTGGAATATCGGTAATTTTTCATTATCAGATGAAGGCAGAATTTTTAGCCGATGGGATTACGACTGGTTTAGAATAAGCTTTAGGGTATTGGATTTTTATTTCTTTAGTCGAGTTGTTTCCGAAATTGGAGATAGAACTATATTTACTTACAATATAGAAATAATGCAGCATGAAAGATTCTTACTTTTCTTAAAAGCTTATCATAAAGTTTTCCCACTTAAAGTATGCGAAATTAAGATGTTAAAAGAAGCCTATCGCTTTTTTATCTTGAATTATGTTATAAAAGATGGAAGATACTTCTTTCACGAAATTTATGCAAGCCGCCTACAAAGCGAAGCATTTAAGTACTATTTTCCTAGTATAGAAACAGGTTTCGATGAAAATAAACTAATTAAAGAACTCAATCTTTGATGCGGTAAAGTTGATCTTTTCTATTAATATTGAAAATTAACCACTAATAAACACACCAAAAAATTATCAAAAGTATTGTGAGATTTTGCTGATTTCACAATACTAAGTATTGATATTAACAGCTATATCAAAGAAAAAAAATGATTTCAGGAAGTTTTAGGGAAATAGTAGAGCAGTACGAAGTGGTTTTTTTCGATTCCTTTGGAGTTTTAAGAAATTATGATGGAATAATTCCAGGTGTAGAAAAAACATTCGCATTTCTTAGAGAGAATAATATTGACTTCTACATTTTAACAAATGATGCATCAAGAGGGCCAAAAGAATTAGCAAGCAAGTTTCAAGATATGGGTCTCGAAGAGATTACTAGAAGTAAAATTATCTCTTCTGGTATGCTAGCTAGAAATTACCTTCGAAATAAGGTAAAAAATGGTACAGTAACTTTTCTAGGCACAGAGAAATCTGCCCATTATATAGAAACTGCTGGATTAAAAACTTTACGCATTCAAGATCTATCGTTAAAAGACATAGACCATATAAATGCAATGGTGCTTTTAGACGATGAAGGTTACGACTGGCAAGATGATGTAAATAAAGCCATTAACTTGCTAAGAATGCGAAATATGCCCGTTATTGTGGCCAATACAGATTTAACTTATCCGGTTTCTAAAGGAAAAATAGCCTTGGCTGTTGGAGCATTAGCAGATATGATCGAAACAATTGTTCAAAAGAATTTTATTCGATTTGGAAAACCAGATACCCAAATGTTCAACTTTGCTTACGAGTATGTTCTCAATACAAGACTAGTAGACAAAAACAAAATTTTAATGGTGGGTGATACATTAGAAACAGATATAATTGGTGGAAACAAATTTGGTATAGATACCACACTAGTTTTAACTGGAAATACACCGCCAGAAAAAGCAAAAATGAACATTGAATCTACAGGTATTATTCCAGATTACATTTGTTCATCAGCTGCTGTATGAAATTAATCATTTAATATAAAATCCCGGTTAATTCAATTTAATCGGGATTTCTTTTTTTATGATACTTGTGTTTGCTTAATTGCATTGATTTTTAAAATCAAAAAAAATTATCCCCTAATAATCACGAAGACATGAATCTAATTGAAACACTAAAAGAAACTAAAATACAAACTCTCACCTACTTTAATCTTGATGACGAGTCGCTTAATAAAACTTATGGGCCTGGAAAATGGAATGTAAAGCAAATATTACATCATTTAGCAGATACCGAAACTGTGCTCTACGACAGATTAAGAAGAGTGATTTCGGAGCCTAAGCAAGTAATTTGGGGATTTAATCAAGACTTATGGTGTAAAGAATTAGATTATAATAATTTACCTCTCGATCTTAGCAAAAACAACTATTCTGCAGTAAGAGAGAGTGTAATCTATTTAGTACAGAAATACTATGATGTTAAAGGTCATAAATCATTTATACATAGCGAAACGGGATTAAAAACACTTAAAGAAGAAATGGAGAAAATCGCTTGGCATAATCAACATCACCTAAAACACATCAATCAAGCACTCTCATAGTAATTTTTAATAAGTCTTAAATCTAGAGCGATGCCATTAAAGTAAATTGTAGATAGTGTCTATTTTTTGCATATTCGCATCAAACTAAAACCAGTTGAATACAACCAATAACCATAAAGAACAAGCTATTAAAGCAACCTATGTAAGTCTACTAGCAAATACTTGTTTGGCTTTGCTAAAAGGAATTACTGGTGTATTTGGGAATTCTTACGCATTAATTGCTGATGCAATAGAATCAACTACAGATATATTTGCTTCTTTTTTAGTTTTAATTGGGTTTAAATATTCTACTAAACCACCAGACGAAAATCACCCTTACGGACACGGAAAACTAGAACCCTTAATCACTTTTATAGTAGTTGGATTCTTAATTATATCTGCTAGTATTATTGCTTTTGAAAGTATAAAGCATATTTACACACCACATAAAGTACCCGAACCTTATACACTTATAATTCTTGGGTTTGTAATAGTGAGTAAAGAAATCTTTTATCGCTTTGTTTCTAAAAAGAGTGATGAAACTAAAAGCACTTCATTAAAAGCAGATGCATGGCATCATAGAAGTGATGCTATTACCTCTTTAATGGCATTTTTAGGAATAAGTCTGGCTCTTTACATGGGTAAAGGTTACGAAGCAGCAGACGACTGGGCAGCACTTTTTGCATCTGGAATCATCATTTTTAATGCATATCTAATTTTTAGACCCGCATTAGGTGAGATTATGGACGAACACTTTTACGACGATCTAGTTAAAGATATTAGAGATGTAGCAGCCAATGTAGATGGAATAATTGATACCGAAAAGTGTTTTATTCGAAAAGCTGGAATGGACCTTTATGTAGATTTACATATAATTGTGGATGGAGAAATTTCAGTTAAAGAGGGGCACCAAATAGCTCATAACCTTAAAGATAAACTAAAAGAAGAATATCCAGAAATTGCAGATGTTCTTGTCCATGTAGAGCCAAAAAAAGCCTGAAATAAAGCAATAATATAAATCACACGACACTCCCAGACTACTAAACTTCAATAATGCTTTTAAACAAAGCGCATACTTTAATAAAATATCCATTAAGCAATAAATGCTTTGATTTATCTTATAAACTTTAGTACTATTTTGGCATTAAAATAATTGCACAAATTCTAGTATCGCCCAATATTATTTAGAGCTAATTAATGGTAGAAAAGAGTTTAATTTAAAATCAATTTTAAACTAAGAAAGGCAATTGATTAAAGAATAAAACAATATATTTGATATACCAATAAAAACAATTAAATCTTTCGGTATTCTTTAACAAATAAAGATGAACTAATAATTTTCTTCTAGTATAGATTAAACTAATATTAATATATCATTATTAACACGTTAAGTTTAAAAACTATTAAATATAGAATTATAACAAGATTGACATTTTTTATTCGAGCTGTAGTAAGGTAAAAGTTGTAAGTATAAAACTCTTAAACTTCTACCTAAATTCAATCTCTTACTTACTATAAGTATTTATTTTCAACCAAATTATAGTTGACAGCTTTCTAATGAACTCCTCTTCATAAAGAAAAAGTCAGGCCTATTAATTTTTAAAAAGGAAATATTTTATTGAGGGATATGGTCAACAATCAAAATAACCAGAGGGACGAAATGATACAACTCATTAGAGAGAATAAATTATCTATTAACTTAATAGATAATTCTAATGATAGTTATTGGATTAGATCAACTAACAATCCCGATAAAATATGGCTAAATACCAAATTAGCTCAACAATTAGATTATGCTACAATAGACAAACTATCTTCGTTTTCATTAGATCACTTAATCCACCCATTCGATAAGTCCAAATTAGATATAAATAAAAGCAAACAAAAAAACGATAGTTTACCTGTACTAGATGCAGAACTACGCTTGTTTTCTAAAAATGGTGACCAAATAAAATATAGGTGTAAAGAATATATTTTAGAAAATTTGCCTGGAAATGAAAAAGTAATGTTAGGCATCTTTTCGCATTCTGCAGAGCTTAACCAAAAGATTGTAAAATCTAAACTTAACGATCTTCTTTTAGATAAAGATTGCTTTTACATAATCCTTGACAAGGATCTTAAACTTGTTAATTGCAAAAACAATCAATATCATAAAAAATTTATAGCATTAGATAAACAAATTGGAGAGAATTTAACCGATTTAAATATTCCTTCAGAAGCTACAGAATTTTTACAAGATGTAATTAGTACAAATTCTGAAGACTTACTAATTGAAAACAACCTTTCTTTTGAGCTAAAAGACAAAGATGCAATTCTTCAAGTAACTATCTCTCCTATTGAAGATAGTTTTCTTATTCTTTTTAAAAACATTCCAGACTTAGAGCAGAATAGCACTTCTTCAATTTTTGAAAAAGAAAGAATTGAAACACTGATACAAGGCTTACCAGATTTACTTTTTATTCTTAATGAAAAAGGGTACTATATAGAAGCATATACTCATGATAATTCTAAATTATTAATACCAACAGAAGAGATACCTGGTAAGCACGTTTCAGACTTTTTTAATGAAACTCAGGTAAAAGATATTTTAGAAGTATTTGCTTTAACTAAAGAGACAGGCGCACTACAAACTTATAGTTATGAGCTTGAAATAGAAGGTAATATACTTTTTTTCGAAGCTCAAATAAGTCATGTTAAGAAAAAAAATGAGTTTCTAGTTTTATCTAAAGAGGTAACATCCCTTGTAAAA
Organism: Chondrinema litorale; assembly: GCF_026250525.1. Classification (GTDB taxonomy): domain Bacteria; phylum Bacteroidota; class Bacteroidia; order Cytophagales; family Flammeovirgaceae; genus Chondrinema; species Chondrinema litorale. The sequence goes on along the minus strand of NZ_CP111050.1, from coordinate 93,224 downwards.
AAGAAAAGAGAACTTAATTTGATTATCGATAATTTCCCTACAGGTTCTCTTAGCCTAATCTCAAAAGATTTAAAATGTATTCATACAGGAGGTGCCGCCTACCAAGAATTAAATTTTGATCCTAGCCTTTTAACGGGTAGAAATTTAGAAGAAGCACTGGCTCCAAATGTATTTGAAAAATTAAATGAAGCTTTACCCGAAATATTAAAAGGCAATACAATTACTTATGAGGTTCAACTTAATAATAAAACTTATCAAAATGTAGGAAAAGCAATTCAAAACCAAGAAGGTAATATCGACTTTTTTGTGCTTTACTCATTTAATATCACAAAAAAGATTGAGACTGAAATACTTTTAAAAAATAGCGAAGCAAAATTTAGAGTATTATTTGAACAATCTAAAGTAGGATTACTCTCCTTGGCATCAGATGGTGAAGTGCTTATCGCTAATGATAAAGCCAGTGAATTACTTGGTATCGCAAAAAATGTACTTACTGGAAATATCATATTTAATTTCAACTGGGATATAGTAAATAAACTAGGCAAAAGATTTAACAGAGCGGATTATCCAATACTTAAATCTGTTACAGAAAAAAAGATTACTTCTGGAGTAATCGGCTTATTGCATCCATACTTTAAAAAGCGAATTTGGGTTCAAATCGATTCAAACCCATTATTTGATGATCAAAATAATGTATTACAAATCATTTGTACGCTTACTGATATAACTTCGATTATAGAAACAAAACAACTGTTACGCGACAAGCAAAGCGAGCTTGATTTGTTTTTTAATAACTCTCAATATGGAGCATTTTTTATGTCTATTGAGCAACCAGTAGAATTTCCTAAAAATGATGATAAAGAATATAAGCTAGAATACATTTTAAAGGAACAAAAAATCACTAGATTCAATCAGAAAATAGTTGAGTTGTTCGATACATCAGAAAAAGAATTTAAAAAATACACTCCACTAGACTTCTTTAATAATGACTTAGCTACGTCTAAACAAATTTGGAAAAGTTTAATAGATAATGGTTTTGCGAATCCTAGAATCAACTTCTTGACAAACACAGGTGAAGAAAAGTTTTTTGAAGGGAATTTTGTTTGTTTATATGATGAAAAGCAAAGAATTAAAGGAAGTTTTGGGCTATTATACGATATAACTCAAAAGAAAAAAGCTGAAGAAGAACTAGAACATACCAGACAGATTTTTGATAAAATTAATGAAACTGCCCGTATCGGTACATGGGAATTTATACCCGAAACTGAAGAAGTAATTTGGTCTAAAACTACCTGCGAAATACACGAAATGGATGGGAGCATTTACAACACTAAAGATTCCGTTCAGAAATTTGTTAAAAAAGGAGAACACCGAGCAAACCTACACAATGCTATTTCAAATTGTATCCAAAATAAAAATCCTTGGGAGCTAGAACTGCAAATAGTAACCGCAAAAGGTAAAGAAACTTGGGTAAAAATGGTGGGTTATCCAGAATATAAGTTCAACAAATGTACTCGGGTATTTGGTATCTTAATGGATATTAATGTTCGCAAAATAGCCGAGATGAACTTAAAAGATCGCGAACTTCAGCTTAATACGTTACTACAAGCAATACCAGACCCGATATATCTCAAAAATGGAGAAGGTAAATGGTTATTAGTAAATAATGCAGCACTAGAACTATTCAAGATAAAAGAATCTGAATACTTAAATAAAACCGATGCTGAAATTGCTGAAATTACTCCTCTTGCAAAAGAAGATCTTGAACAATGTACTTATACAGATGAAGAAGCTTGGAAAAACGGAAGACTTTCTTCATTTGAAGAAATAATTACCAACCAAAAAGGTAAAAAACTCTTTTATGATACCATTAAAATCCCACTTTTTAATGAAAATAAAAGTCGAAAAGGATTAGTTGTAGTAGGCCGAGATATAACAGATAGAAAAAAGAATGAAAATAGAATTAGAGAAACAAGGAATGCTTACTATTCATTAATTAATACAATTGATGGAATTGTATGGGAAGCAGATCCGGAAGACAATCAATATACTTTTGTAAGCAAGCAAGCAGAAAGACTTTTGGGCTACCCTGTTGAGCAATGGATTAAAGAAAATGATTTTTGGTTAAATCATTTGCACAAAGAAGATAAAGAGCTTTTAGAAAATTCTAAGTTTTATAATTCAGGTGAGAAATCTTCTTACGAGTATGAATACCGAATGATTGCAGCTGACGGCAGAGTTGTTTGGTTAAGAGATTTAGCTACTATCATTTTAAAAGATAATGCACCTCTAAAAATTAGAGGAATTATGTTTGACATCACACAGGCAAAAATTGCTCAAAAACAACTTAAAGAAAGCCAAGAGAAAATACAACTTTTACTAGACTCTACTTCTGAAGCAATTTACGGTATCGATCTCAATGGAACCTGTATATTTTGTAACCCTGCATGTATTAAAACTTTAGGTTACGACAGTACGAATGACCTACTTGATGAAAATATACATGATATAATTCACCATACAGATCATACTGGTAAAGAAATAAATAAAGAGGAATGTCGCATTATAAAAGCATGTACAAAAGGTAAAGAAATACATGTAGACGATGAAGTTTTCTGGAAAAAAGATGGTACCTATTTAGATGTTGAATATTGGTCTCACCCTATTATCGAAAATGGTAAATTAATAGGTTCAGTTGTTACTTTTATAGATATCAGTTCTAGAAAACAATATGAGATAAAGCTAAAAAATGCGATTACTCAAGCAAAAGCTGCAAGTAAAGCTAAATCGGAATTTCTGGCCAACATGAGCCACGAGATAAGAACTCCACTAAATGGAGTAATTGGTTTTTCTGATTTATTAATTCAAACTGATTTAAATAAAACACAATTAAAATACGCCAATACGGTGTATAACTCTGCAAAATCATTGTTAGAGATAATTAATGATATACTTGATTTCTCTAAAATTGAAGCCGGAAAACTAGAGTTAGAAGAAGCTAAAATTGATTTATTCCTTTTGGTAGATCAGGCGACAAATACTGTTACTTACCAAATGGAAGAAAAACAGATTGAACTTGTTACAGTAATTGATTCTGAAATTCCTAGAAGAGTTAAATCTGATGCTGTAAGACTCCGACAAGTATTAGTTAATCTATTAAGCAATGCAGTAAAATTTACAGAAAGAGGCAATATTGAATTAAAGGTTTCTAAACTTAAAACATTAAAGAAAAACAAAATCAAATTAAGGTTTTCTGTTGAAGATACAGGTATCGGAATTAGTCAAGACAAACAGAAAATTATTTTTGATGCATTTACGCAAGAAGATTCATCAACTACTAAAAAATTTGGTGGTACAGGTCTGGGCTTATCTATTTCGAACAACATTTTAAGCTTAATGGGAAGCACTCTTCAACTTGAAAGTGAATATGGTAAAGGAAGTTTATTCTATTTTGACATTGTACTTAAAATTGAAGAAAATCAAAATGAACCTGAGCTACTTTTAGAAAATGTTTTGATTGTAGACAACAATATAAATAATCGAAAAAAGCTAAAAGATATGCTAACTGCTAAAAATATAAAAGTTACTGAAGCAGCAAGTGGTATTGGAGCATTGCAAAAATTAAGAGATACCTCTACTGACTTCGATGTAATCTTTATGGATTACAAAATGCCTTACATGGATGGAATCGAAACCATTAAGTATTTAAGAGAAAACTTTAAGGATATTCAATCCAATATCATTCTTTTGAGTAGTGCAAAGCAATTAAAAAACATTCAAAAGCATTTCAAAAGATTAAAAATCAGCCACAACCTAAATAAACCAATAAACCAAGAGGAGCTGTATAATATGCTTCCTCAGCTTAGTATTAGAAAAAATATAAGCTCAAAACAAAATGATGCTTATAATGAAAATATTAAAGTATTAATTGTAGAAGATAATGATGTAAACATCCTACTTGTTAAAACCATTATAAAACAGCTATATCCAAAAGCCAAAACAATATTGGCAAATAATGGAAAAGAAGCTATAAGCCATTTTAGTAGCAATAAGCCTGATATTGTATTTATGGATATTCAAATGCCTGAGATGAATGGATACGATGCAACTAAAGCAATTAGAGAGCTTGAAGATAAAGGTCGTGTACCTATTATCGCACTTACTGCGGGCATTGTAAAAGGTGAAAACGAAAGATGTTTAGCCGCTGGTATGGATGACTACCTAACAAAACCTGTTGTAAAAGATACAATTGATAAAACCATATATAAATGGCTTAAAAAAGAATCAGGAAAAACAACAAACACATCATCATTTAATGCGACCTTTTCTAATCCAAGTGAACATTACAGTCTAGATGCTTTAAGAGAAAAAATGGATTATGACGAAGAATTTATTCAAATGATTCTTGCAAAAACTCATGATGTATGGGATACAACAATTCGCGAATTTGATATACATATATCAAACAAAGACTTTGAGCAAATAAAACTCTTAGCACACAAACTCAAAGGTTCATCACTTAATATGTTTTTTAATCGTTTGGCAAAACTCTCTGCCAATATCGAATACCATAAGGAGCAAGATATAGCTATTTTAGAAAAAATGGTAGAAAAAGTAAAAGATGAAATAGAGTATCTAAAGAAGGAAATCTATAAATAGTTACACCTTATTCTTTTTAATATACTGAGCCAATTTTGTATTTAACTCTTTGGGATTAAATGGTTTTAAAATGTGCCCCTCCATTCCAATGTCTTTTATTTTTTCTTTTACATCGAGCATCGCTGAGGCCGTCATTGCCAGAATAGGAATGTTAGCCTTTTCATTATTCATTTCTTTAATTCTGAGAGCGGCCTGATAGCCGTCCATATCCGGCATTTGTATATCCATCAAAACTACATCGTAGTCGTTATTTGTAACTTTTTCTATTGCTTCTATCCCATTTATCGCATAATCCAAATTCACATTCCAATTAGTTAAGAATTCGGTTGCGATCATCTGGTTAATAGCATTATCTTCTGCTAAAAGTACTTTTAATCCAGATAAATCGTAGTTACTCGTCGTATGTTGCGAGCTTGTATCATTAGTGTTAGATGACAAACTAATATCATTATCTGGTTTATTAAAGCAGAGTTTAAAACTAAAACATGTTCCTTTGCCTTCTTCGCTTTCTATCTCAATCTTACTATTTTGCAACTCAAGCAATTTTTTTACAATAGACAAGCCTAATCCTGTTCCGCCAAACTCTCTAGTTGTACTTTCATTGGCTTGGGTAAATCTTTCAAATATTTTATCTATTTTTTCATTACTAATGCCAATTCCAGTATCCCTTACCTCAAAAAGTAAAACTATTTTCTCATCGAGTTCTTCCATTAATTCGATAGACAAGCTAACCTTACCTTTTTCGGTAAATTTTAGTGCATTACCCATTAAGTTATTAAGTAACTGAACTAGCCTAGTTGGGTCTCCTTTAATAATTTCTGGGATATCTGAATCTAACTGTACTTTTACTTTTAAGCCTTTCTCCTGCGCTTTAAAAGCAAAAGTTTGCTTTAGGCTATGTGTAATTTCGTAGATGTTAAAAGGTATATTTTCGAAAGAAACTTTGCCAGATTCTATCTTACTGTAATCAAGAATATCATTTACTAAGGCGAGCAAATTATCACCTGAGAATCTAAGTGTATTTAGTTTTTCATATTGATCTGGTCTTGGGCTAGCCTCAAGCAATAAATGAGTCATGCCGATAACTGCATTTAGAGGTGTGCGTATCTCATGAGACATATTTGATAAAAAAGCAGATTTAGCTTCAGCTGCTTGTTTAGCATCTGCGAGTGCTTTCTCAAGTTTTTGGTTTGCCAATTTAGATTCTGTAATATCTTGCAAAGTTCCATATAATCTTTTACAAGTATCACCTTCCATCTCTACTTTACCGATAATTCTAATCCAAATATTATTACCTTTGGCAGTGTTAATTTCTAGTTCTTCATCCCAATTTTTACCATAACTAATTGCTTCTTGCATTACTTTAATCATGGTATTTTTATCCTGACCATCTTTATAAAAATTAATACCAGTATCCATTAGAGGTTCGTACTCTGGCTCTACCTCATATATCTCCTTAGTAATAGAAGACCAAACAACCTTATTTTTAATAAAATCGACTTCCCAACCTCCTACTCTAGCCACCTCACTTGTTTGTTGTAATAAATCTTTTGTTGTTTTAAGATCTTCTACTGCTTGTTTACTCTCAGATATATCTCTGGCTGCAGCAAACATTAATTCTCCTTTTGACTTAGCATGCCATTCTATGTATCTAAAACTGCCATCTTTAGCTCTAAATCGATTAATAAAATTGAAGATATTTTTACCGTTTTTTACTTCAACAATAGTCTCTTTGGTCGAAGAGATATCTTCTGGGTAAACATAATTGATATAGTAATTCCCTTTTAATTCATCTACATTATAGCCAAGCTTATCTTCCCATGCTTTATTTACTTTAATAAAGCGACCTTCTTGATCGGTTATACACAATAAATCGAGACCCATTGTGAAGAAACTATCTAGTTCTCTGGTTTTTTCTAGTAACAAATTTTCAGTCCCTCTGTGTTTTGTAATATTTTGAACGACGCACAAAATCTCTTGTAATTCTCCATTGGTATCTATTAATCCAGAAATAACAAACTCATACCATTCTTTGGAATTTCCTTCAATGTCAAATACAATGGTTTCTTTTTGTTTAGTAGAAAGTACTAATTGAATTGAATCGATTAAAATAGATACAACCGAATCTGATAATCCGGTTTGAGAAAGCTTATTCCCTACCTGAAAGCTTTTTATAAAAGTAGAACTGTTGGCTAAGTCACGATTAAAAATCTCAATAATTTCGAGTTGCTTATCTAATATAAAAACAATATCTCCTGTATTGGCTAGAATTTCTGTTAGATGTTTATTACCTCGCTCAAATACTATTTCTTTAGGTAAATCTGCAGAAGCATTATAAAATCCCCCTATTATTTTAATTAGCTTTCCATCATCATTTCTAATGGGAATCCAATGGCAATAAATCCAAATATTCTGCCCCGTTTTATGATTGAAATTATAGAATTTATCAAATGGTTTGGGACTTTCGGTTAATACTTGGATTACTTCTGTGAGCACTTGCTCAACTACAACTTTTAAGTCATTATTCTGCCAATCAGAATCTGTTTTAGGGATTTCATTTTTCTTATATCCAAGTGTTGCCCAAAACTCATTGCTTAACCAGCTTTCTTTAATATCTTTTTCAAGGTTACAGTACCATAAACCTTCCAGAATGTTATGCTGCAAATAATTAAATACTACACCATCTGAATTTACAATTTCGTAAAACTCATCTTTAAGGTTATGCACTCTTACACTTTCCATATTAAATTACTCTAATTTTAATTACAGTAAAAAAGAGAAACTCATGGGAATATTATACAAATACCTGTATTTTGTTACGAAAGTATAATGAGAAAAATAATATTTGAGAAAATATATTAGGCGGAATATTTAAATACGAAATATTACATCAAGAAATATTTTAGAGAAGTTTACATGTGGTATTGCAAAATGCAAAAAAACCGACACTTTGGGTAGATTTATTTAATCCAAAGTGTCGGTTTTAAGATTATAACTTCTGCAAGTAATATCTATAAGCAGAAGTAAACTTATCTATTTTTATTAGATAAAGGTCTTTTCTTTATCTCTTATTCCTGCTCTTTCAATTGAGGTTTTACCTAATTGACCTTCTTCAAAAGTATGTGGCTCTCCTGAGTTACCAATACCTTTATTATTTGAGCCATCATATAACTTAGCATGTTTCTCTAATGAGCTATGCAATTTATAGTGCTCGTATACGGCTACAATTAGTTGTTTCTGATTAGCATTTGACCAGTCTTCTTTTTTAAATGCAGGTGCATTTGTAAGCATTTTATCGTCAATTGCTAATAAGATTGCATTATCAGTTTCTTGTAGCTTTAAGATTTCCCATGGTAGTGCAAAGAGTTCGTTCTCTGTACCGAGCTGGTTATAAAGCTCAACAACTACATAAGCTGCTACACCATTTTTATCGTAAAGTGCAATATCGTTAACTACACCTATTCGCTCTCCATCTAAATTTGAAACTGGAGTTTTTACTAATTTGCTAAGTTGAATTAATCTTGGGTTGAAATACATAATGTTATGTGTTTAAAGGTTAAAAAATTTGTAGATCTTTTACCCAAATCAGAACATTTTCTCAACTTTAGCTTTACCGTTACTACTTACTTTTGATACCTCAGTATTCATTTTTTTAAGAATATCTTCTACGCTAGTTTTGCTTTTAGATACGATATTCTGTAGGTCTTTAATAGAATTTTGCTTAGACTTTTTATTAAAAAAGCTTTTGCTAGATTTATTATCTTCTTTTAATAATAAGTAAGCTCCTGCCGCAATTGCTCCTGAAGCTACGCCTAATGCTGACAACCAAGTGTTTCTGCTAGTGCTATTTGATTTCTTTTTTGACTTTTTCATGGTGTTTCTTTTAAGATTTATGGTTTAAGTAAAATTAATTAGTTGAAAGAAAGTGAAATTCATAGCTGGTTTTTATCTACCTCATTTTCTTTCGAGTTAAGTCTTTATTATTGATTATTTTCTAAAAAACTTCTCCACATCCAAGCAGTTTTTTCATGTACATTAGATCTGCCTGTTAACATATCTAGTGTTACTTCGTCTCCTGCTTTAGATGCATCTTTCATTACATCTCTCACTGTTCTCACAATGCCTTCGTGACTTGTTAGCAAATCGGCAATAATCTCAGATTCACTTGGGGTGTCTTTACCATCTTTAATAAGCGACATTTTAGAGAATTCTGAAATTGTACCTGGAGAATCGTAACCTAATGCTCGAATTCTCTCAGCAATTATGTCGATTGCTTCAAAAAGGTCTGTATATTGTTGCTCTGTCATCTCATGAATTGTATAGAACAATCCACCTTTCACATTCCAGTGATACAGATGAGTTTTTATCATTAACAAATAGCTATCAGCTAGCACCCTTGAAAGACCATCTGCTATTACTTTTCTTTGATCTTCTGGTATGCCAGTGTTCACGATTAATTTGCTAGTTCTTTTATTAGAATAATCTAGTTTATCTATTACAGTAGTATCCATTTTTTTATTTTTGTTTATTTGCTTTTATATGTAGAAATATCATTCCAAGCAATTAATAAACTTTTATTTTATTGATTATCAGTTATTTATACTTTTAATGAATTTTTAATATTGTATTTTTTGTGGAAATCAATCCACGAAAATGTGGCATATCTACACAAAAAAAAGGATGTCGTAATGACATCCTTTTTGATAATTTCTTGCTAATCGGAGTAATTAAATTTATAAATCTATTTTATACTCATTCAATTTATTATAGAGCGTTTTTCTATCAATATTCAGCAGTTTTGCAGCTTTTGTTTTGTTATAATCTGTTTCGTTTAAAGCTTTAATAATGGCTTTCTTTTCTGCCATTTCTGCTGTTGATTTTAGGTCTGTTGCTGCATTCGGATCGTCTTCCTCTTCGAAGCTGTCGTAATTATAATAGACAATCTCGTGTGGCAAGTGTTCTTTTGATATAAAATCAGAATTACAAAGAAGTACCGATCTTTTTACTACATTCTTTAATTCTCTTAAGTTACCATACCAAGGATACTTTAAGAAAATCTTTTCTACATCTTTATTAAGACCTTTTACAGACTTTCCTAAATCTCTGTTTGCCAATTTTAAAAAGTGTTGGGCAAAAGTCAATATGTCTTCTTTTTTATCTCTTATTGGAGCAATATCGAGATTAAACTCATTTAATCGGTGGTATAAATCTTCTCTAAACCTACCATCTGTTACTTTCTCTTTTAAGTCGTCGTTCGAGGCAACAATTACCCTTACATCAATATCTTTCTCTTTGTTACTACCAATTCTCGATACTTTTCTTTCTTGTAAAACTCTTAAAAGCTTTACTTGAATCTCGTAATTTAAATTACCGATCTCGTCTAGAAACAATGTACCTCCTTGCCCATATTCAAAGCTACCAGCTTTTGCGTTAACAGCTCCTGTAAATGCACCTTTTTCATGACCAAACAGTTCGCTCCCAGCTAACTCGTTGGTTAAAGAACCACAATCGATCGCTACAAACGGTTTATCTGCTCTTTTGCTTTTGTCATGAATCATTCTGGCTGCATACTCCTTACCCGTACCAGTGTCTCCTTTAATAATCACGGTCATATTGGTTGGTGCAACTAAGTCTATGTGTTGAACTACTTTCTTAGCAGCCGCACTTTTACCAATAATAAATTCTGTCTTTGAGACAGGTTTAGAATGATCTACAGATTTTTTCTCTTCGTGCTTAATTGCTTCTTTAATGGTAAAGAGAATTTCGTCTGGTTGAAGAGGTTTGGTAATATAATCGAAGGCACCAGTTTTCATAGCCTTTACTGCTATTTTAACATCACTGTAACCTGTAATTATAATAACCTTTGCTTTCGGTTGAAATATCTTTACCTTTTGCATCAGGTTAACACCATCTTCATCTGGCAACCTGAAATCAATTAGAATGACATCAAATGCAGACTTCTTGACTAACTCTATAGCATCTTTAGCGTTACTCTTGCTATCTGCCTGGTAGCCTTTTTTCTCCAGAAACTTTACAAGAATCTTACAGATGTTAACATCATCATCTACAATTAAAATACTCTGCATAAATTTTTATCTTCTTTACTTGTTATGCTTAACCCTTTTTATACAACTAAATAACCTGATTTATGTTAGACACTTTTTTTAACTAATTTAAACTAAATTGTTTATTTAATTTACTTAATCGTTATTTTCTCTATTCAAAACTGGTGTATTTTTATGCTCTTTCAGTTTATCTCCTGAATCTGGATTCTGCAAAAAAACACGAGATTTCGGTAAATATTCTGGATATTTTTCCGAAATAAATTTAATTAACTTTTCTCTAACACTACATCTTAAATCCCAAGTTTGTGGAGAGTTTCTAGCAGTCATTAAAGCCCTGAGTTCCATAGTATCTTCTTTAATGTCTGATACTTGCAGTACCCATGCTTTTTTATCCCACAGAGGCTCATTCTCCAATATAGTTTTTAGCTCTTGTCTAAGTTCTTCTACTGGTAATCTAAAATCGGTGTATAGAAATACTGAGCCAAGCAAGTTGGCCTCTTTTCGAGTCCAGTTTTGAAAAGGATTTTCAATAAAATAAGTAATTGGTAAAATTAATCTTCGTAAGTCCCATATCTTTATAACTACATAGGTAAGATTAATTTCTTCTATCCATCCCCACTCATTTTCTACGAAAACAGCGTCTTCAATTTTAATAGGCTGTGTAAAGGCTATTTGGATTCCGGCTAATAGGTTTGCTAAAGATTTTTGTGCTGCAAAACCAATAATAACACTGGCAATACCGGCAGAAGCTAGCAAACCAGTGCCAAACTTTTTTAAACTATCAAAGCTAAGCAAAATTATTGAAGCTGCTATTATAACTACAACAATTACTGCAACTTTTCTCACATACTGTAACTGAGTAATTATCTTACGCTCTCTGTAATTATCCTCTTTAGCAATGTCATATTGGCTATAAATAAGTTCTTCAATAAAATAAAGAAGTTTTACTACAAGCCAAGCAAAACAAGTAATTAGTAAAATTTGTAATGCTTTAATATATGGAGCATTAATTAATTCTTTTTCTGGGTAATTTGAAATTAGAATTAATGAAAAAACTAATGGAAAGATCGTGTAAAGTGTACCTTTCAAATGCTTAAAAAGCATTTTTACAGTTTTACCATCCCATTTTTTTAAATAGATTTTTCCAATTCCAATAATTAATAACCTAACTATCAGACCTGTGATAATTCCTGCCAAGGTTAATATTAATTGTACTAGATAGCGGTTTTGAGTGTATTCATTAATTATGTTAAACATAAATAAAGTTCAATTCTTTTTTGTAGATAGTAATTATTGTTAGTGGTTGTTTTGGCAAGGAGGTGTTTTTAAATATGAAAACCTTCCTCCAATATAATTTGGAGAAAGGTCATTTTCAATTTATTTGCTTATGATATATTCTTTTAATTGTTAATTATATTTTTTGTGCATGTTATCGTATGAAGATCTCATGTTTTCAAGAGCTCTTTCAAAAGATTCTTTAGATCCATGCCATCCATCACTTGCTGTATTGTTCAATACACTTAAATGCTTTTCTGCATCTAATTTATCTTTTTGAATTTGCGCTTTCAACTCTTGAATTTCATCATTCATATTATCCATTTTTCGGTCGCTCTTGAGTTTACCTAACAGCTTATCAATTTTCTCTTTCCAGTTAGTATAGTTTTCATCTGCTGAGACCGTATAAGCAGTTTTCTGTCTAGAAGACATCTGTATTGTATTTTGATTTGGATCTATCATAATTTTAGATTGTTAGTTCGAAATTTACAATAAAAATTTAATACCATATTTGTAATATACTTTACAAATAATTGATTTTCAGATTCTTACAAAACAGACTATAAAGATCAGAATTACAATATTCAAAGTATGTGTGTATTTTTTCACACAAATTGCGAGATGTATTTCTACAAAAATTAGCTTATCTAATGAATGATGAGATGCAGCAAAAAAAAAATATTATTATTTATAAATTTTATTTACCGTAAATTATAAGATTATATGTTGCAAAACTTTAAATAAAAAAGGCATTAGATTGATGATAATGCGCTTATAACAGCTTGTAAGACAAAATGTTTTTAAATTATTCTTTTTATAAACCTTTGAACCTGAATTAGAATTTAATATATAAAACACTGCTTACTCGATCAATTTTAAACAATGGCATTTTTTTTTAGTCTTATAAATAAAATGTTCTTTAAGTAAGTAAATACTCTATAAGATTTAATTATTGTAAAAAGAAAAGTACTAATGGAAAATATAGCATGAAAAACTTTTCAGAAGAAAAACAACTGAAAACGGCTTTGGTAGTGGATGATGAAACTAACTTATGCTTCTTATTAAAAAATTTACTAACAAGAATGAATTATCAAGTTTCATGTACTAGTACTCTAGCTGAAGCAGTAAAAGAATATAATCAATATAAACCAGATATAATTTTTTTAGATATTCATTTACCAGATGGACTAGGTTATACATTACTCGAGCAATTAAGAAATCGAGATGAGCATACCTATGTCGTAATGATGAGTAGTGAAACCCAATTTAACAAGTTACAGAAAGACCTTCTGAAGAGGGCAGATCGATTTCTTAAGAAACCCTTCAGGTTGAAAGAGGTGGTAGAAATTGTTTCAAATTAATTAACAATAAAGCTTAATAGCTATAAGACAAATGACTACAGGTTCAAAGATTAAAATAATTACAGAAGTAAATATTAAATACTCAGAGGATATCACCTTCCTACTTAAGCTTTTCCGTCTTTATGCAGGAAAGGCTTCACTCTCAACCAAACAGCTTTCGCGTTTAGCAACTGCACTTAACGAAATTTCTAGAAATGCTTTACAATATGCCGGAGAAGCAAAAATCTCTTTTGGTATATATGAAGAACCCACAGAAAATTATTTTGCAGTACAAATCTCAGACAATGGTAAAGGTATATCTAACTTAGAAGATATACTTGCTGATAAAGTAGAAGGAAGTGGAGTTGGTATTATAGTGTCTAGAAAATTAGTTGATAAGTTTAATATTGAAACATCTTTAAATGGTACGAATGTTTTTCTAGCTGAAAAACTCAACCATACAAAAGACATCAACTCTGTAGAAATTAAAGATTGGAAAAATGATATAAGCAAAGAGAAAAACGAAGATAAATCTCTAAATGAATTACTCCATGCTTACGAAACTATCCGCGAGAAAGAAAACCAACTAGAAATTTCTAACAGAAAACTAAAAAATTATGTAACTCAACTAAAATCAAAAAATAGTGAGTTAAAGAATTTTGCAAGGGTAGTTTCACACGATTTAAAGTCTCCGCTTAATGTTGTGTTTATGGCTTCGGAGATGTTAAACTCTTTTTACATCGAAGACATGGGAGAGGAAGCTACGGAAATGTTAGAGATGATTATTACCGCTTCCAACAACATGAAGCAGCTCATAAACGACTATCTTAATTATGCCGCTGCCACTGCACAAGATGATAGACCTGAGCAAATCGATTTAAACGAAATTGTTTTTGATGTACAAGATTCTGTAAATCCGCCAGATCAAAAAGAAGTTCACATAGACTTTGGTGAGTTACCAAACATTTACTACGACAGGTTTGCTATAAAGCAAGTGCTTCAAAACCTTATAGATAATGCTGTTACTTATAATGATAAAGAAGAAGTAAAAATTAAGGTATCAGCAGAAAAAAATAAAACACATACAATAGTAAAGGTAGAAGATAATGGTCCAGGTATTCCAGAATCTCACTTTAAAGATATATTCGAACTTTATAGAACTGTAGGGCTCAAAGGAGTTGCTAAAAAAGGCACAGGTGTTGGCTTACCATTAATCAAAAGAATTGTCGAAAGAAACCATGGTAAAGTATGGGTAGACTCAATTTTGAACGAAGGTAGTAGTTTCTACTTTTCTATTCCCAACGAATCTGAATCGGTGTTTGAAAATGCGTAGAGTGAATTCTACAAATCTGTAGAATCAGAACACAAAAATTTTTCCACAAGTGATTTTTTAGCAAAAGCACAAAATTCTTAATTCACTGATTTACTGTAAGTTATACTTTTAAAAATAACAAAACCTGTAGTGGTATGATTATGTTAATAGGTTAAACAATTATTTACTTAAACATACTACTATGGAAAAGTACAGAAACATAAGTATCGGACTTATAACCGCAGTAGGTTACCTCATCTATTTTTTAATGATGCAACTTTTTGGTTTAGCTCAAAATATTGAGTTAAGAGGCCTTAATTTCTTTATATTGTTGGCCGGCATCATCTACAGTATTCACCTTTCAAAAATTAGCAGCTATAGAGAATTTAATTACTATAATGGATTCACCTCTGGGGTGACCGTAACAGTTGTAAGTGTGGTATCATTCAGCATATTAATGCTTATCTACTTACAATTTATAAATCCTCATTTAATGAGAACCATTCAGGAAACTGAACAACTTGGCCGATACATGGATCCATTTTCTGTAAGTGCAGTTATGCTTATAGAGGGTTGTGCATCTGGCTTTATAGGGACTTTTATGGTAATGCAATACCAAAAAGCCCGAAGCAGAAAGCTTAATGCTTAATTATTTGCACCACATTAAAACCAATAAATAAACTTAAAATCATGAAACGCGCTTTAAAAATTGGAAAGGTATTTAACACTAAAATAGAAATACACTGGACGTTTTTATTGCTAATAGCTTATGTAGCTTGGTCTACATATAATGCGGGAGGTAATTTAAATGAAATTGTATTACAAATCGCATTTGTGTTATCCATCTTTGTATGTGTTATTCTTCACGAATTAGGACACGTAAGAGCAGCCTATCACTTTGGCATACCTACCAAAAAAGTAACATTACTACCTATTGGAGGGGTAGCTCAAATTGAAAGAATGCCTGAAAAGCCAAAAGAAGAATTAATTGTTGCTATAGCCGGCCCATTGGTAAATGTAGCTATTGCACTCATCCTCTTTATAGTTTTTCCGATTACAGATATGTATAATGCAGCCTATGCTGAAAACAGTACCTCAATTAGTTATACTACCTTTCCTCTTTATTTATTCAGTGCAAATGTAGTTTTATTCCTATTTAACCTCATTCCTGCTTTTCCAATGGATGGAGGTAGAATATTAAGATCTATATTGGCAATGAAGATGTCTAGAATGAAAGCAACCAAAATTGCTTCTATAACCGGGCAGTGCTTTGCAGTTATATTTTTTGTTTTAGGATTAATGAATAACCCCTTTTTTGCTCTAATTGCTGTATTTATATTCTTTGGAGCTAGAAGTGAAAACTATACTGTACAAAGTCAAGAACTACTTAATGGATACGAAGTGCAAGATGCCATGATGACCAACTATCTTGTGCTTTCACCAGAAGAAACAATTGACTCTGCCATTAGAAAAATGGTTTCCGGGCCAGACATAGACTTATTAGTTATAGAAGATAACAAAGTACAAGGTATCGTTACCAGAGAGAAACTCATAAGCAAATCTAAAGAAAGAAACAGCTATGAGATTTTGGTAAGAGATATAATGAGTAAGAATTTTAGAGTACTTGAGGAACACAACAAATTATCTGATACTTATCTGATGTTGCAGCGAACTAAAAATCGCTTGTTTCCTGTACTACGAAATAAAGAGCTAGCCGGAGTTATCAATCTAGAGAAGATTCAGCATTTTATCATGATGAAAGCTAAAGGCTTTCAATATTAATCTATACATTTTTTAAACTATTATTAAACCAAAACAACTGGAATTATGAACAATCGATTTGAAAATTTAATGAAAAGTATCGATCAAAAAAGAAAATTGATTTTAAAAGAACATCCAGAATTGTATAAGAGTCTATCAGCAATTCCTAACGTAAATAAAGATGGGAAAGGTAGAGCCGTACTAAAAAGTTACCTTTCTACTTTAGGCAGACTTTTGCACTCGCATCCAAGAAAGAGATATCTAAGATTTGGATAATTATATATCAGATAGATTTAAAAACTGACTCAAAGCCTTTTTAACTAATATGTTAAAAAGGCTTTGTTTTTTACTTATCAATTTTATTGATTTAAATATAAATCATATATCGAATGAATTGTAAACAGGAGTGAATATGAATCACAATTGCTTTTAGCTTTCCACAAAACTTAGCTTTTAATTCGAGATGAAACTATAAGGCTAGTTATTATACAAACCATATTAGGTTCATGTATTATCAATGAGATATTCTTAATAAACTCTCCCCTATTGTTCCTTCTTCTAATTTAAAAAGTCAGCATGTCTCATCAAGATATAAATTATCTATTCAATTTTTTCTGTAGCATACTTAGCAAGTTTTATAGCATGCCGATTTTTAACGAGAATACATTATTCGCAATAATCAACTAACTCCACTATAAAAAACTACACTTGTAGAAAGTATGATTAATAAAATGATAATTATAGTTTGAAAGGGGGAACGCAATTAGGTTTACTCACTTTAGGCTGTATAAGTAAATGCTAGTGTATGATTCTGATATTCTATACTAGTTTTAATCTATCCTAATAAAGAATAATTAAACTATTAACCTAAGTACAATTAATACGATTATAAAACTTAGAACACATATTATAAGCCCAGCCATAAATATGTTGTAGGAGATTCTGAGCAATTTATATTTTCTGTTTAGCACATGTCCCAGTTGATAGATATCTATGCTCATATCATCATACAAAGCATTCTGATTAGACCTGAAAAATACTAGTTTATCTAGAAACTTCTGTTTTGCCATGCGTACGAAATTACCGAAGAATAAAAAGCTGCCTTTTGCTTTTTTTATCTTTTCTTCGTCTAGCTTTTTAGAGGTAACCTCTGGCCTTGCAGAAATGATTGCAAAAATAACAGAAGCTAAAGAAGCCAGTAGCAAAAATAAAATTGGTAATGTATATTGTATGTTTTCTAGTAGCAGATTACTTGTAAAAGAAAAGCCTGTAACCCCAGTAATAATTATAGACATAATAATCGTATTGATGCTAATCATCATGTTTGCTTTGGCATCTGCAATTGAACTCAGGTTAATATGATTTCTATAAACAGCACGATACATGGTTTCTATACCTCTACCTTGCTTTTTATTATTCTCACCTTTAATATTCTCTGTTACCTTAATAATGTTTTTCTCTTTTCTCTTATTGAGGTTTTCAGATGCATAATCGGTATAAAACCTGGCACAACTTATAATGTTAAGTGCTTCTTTATGCCATTCATTTTCAGGATATACTTTGCCTTCAAAATGTTCTCGCTCTAGTCGAAGCAATTCCATTTTCGTATTGAAACCTTTTTGTCCTAAAAAAGACCAATAAGTATCGTGTATAATTTGAGAAAGTAAATCTTCGTGATCAGGAGCATTTGTAGATTGAATTAAACCTGCAACTCTTTCCTGAGTTTTAGTTGAAATATCGATTTTACTTAAAAAGCTTTTGGCATGCTTTGCACTTGCTTCTCTAAAAGATTTATAATTATCTGCAACTCCAGTATTATGGAAAGCCACAGCAGTTAATAGAAGTTCTTTGTCTTCGTCTTTTATAGAATAGTGATCTGCTGCGTCTTCACAAAAAATGAGCATATCTTTCGTATGCTCATAAGTATGAAATAGTAAGTACTCAGACTTACTATTCAATATTATTTTTTTAGCTTGTTCTAAAGCTTCTTTATCTATTTTACTATCAATATCCGGCATAAATTTATAACCACAATTTGACTATTATGTTGAAATAATTGATTTTGTACTTTTCTTAAAGGTAAAATAGCTATACACCCAGTTGGCAAAAACCACTGCTTTTTGTCTAAAACCAATAAGAAAGAATAAGTGAATAAACATCCAAGATAACCAAGCAGGTAAACCGCTTAAATGCCATCCGAAAGGAGTATCTACCACTGCTTTATTTCTACCTACAGTTGCCATTACACCTTTGTTTGTATACTCAAATTTTTCAAGTGGTTTATTCTCTAGCAAATGTTTAAAGTTTTTTGCTAAGTGTCTACCTTGCTGCATAGCTACTGGTGCAAGCATAGGAAACCCCTTCTCATATTCTTCTGTTTTCATAGAAGCTACATCGCCCAGAGCAAATACATTATCGTAACCAATTACTTTATTATATCTGTCTACTTCAATTCTGCTTTTGCTAATATGTTCTTCATTAATTCCTTCAATTACATTACCCATTACTCCTGCTGCCCAAATGAGCGTATTAGATTGCAGATAAGTACCATCACTTAGTTTTATTTTGCTACCTTCTACCTTCTCTACTAGTGTATTCAGCTTAAGCTTTACACCTAGCTCTTCCATATATTCTTTCGTTCTATTTCTTGAACTTTCAGACATGCCATTCAAAACAGAATCCATCCCTTCTACCAAGTAAACATTAATTTTGGAAGTGTCTATGGTATCATATTCTTTAGGAATAACTTTCTTTTTAAGCTCACTAAGTGCGCCTGCCATCTCGATACCTGTAGGGCCACCTCCTACTATCACTACATTTAGAAGTTTCTCCTTTTCTACCTCGTCTGCAACTGTAACTGCTTGCTCTAAACATTGAAATAGGTGATTCCTTAATGCAAATGCTTCGCCTACTTCTTTTAATGTAAAAGACTTTTCTGCTACCGTTTCTTCTCCAAAAAAATTCGCTTTTGAACCTGTTGCAATTACCAGATAATCGTAGTCTAGTAAACCAATATTGGTTTGTACTAAATTACTTTCAGGAATTACCTTATCTACTGAGGCCATTCTAAAATAGAAATTGTGCGATCTCAGGTTTTCTCTTAAAGGTGCTGCTACAGAGTCGGGGTCTAAACCTGCTGTTGCAACTTGATATAACAAAGGTTGGAAAGTATGGTAATTATTTTTATCCAACATCACTATCTGATAATCGGATTTTAAAAGAGGTTTTGCCAGTTCCATACCAGCAAAACCTCCTCCTATAATTACAATCCGTTTTTTATCAGTCTTAGGTATATCTGTTAAGATATTCGATTTAATATTATTTACTAAAGTCATTTTAGCTGGTTATTTTTGGATTGAAAAATTGGTATTTGGATGGTCTTATTTTTGAAACTCTTCGCTGTCTGCCGCTGTCTTAAAATTTTCAGCTAAATGATTGATACCAGCCATATCATCAATTTTATAATAGTCTCTACCAAGAATAAATATTGGTGTATCTAATACAGTCGGATTAACTTTTATCACTTTAGCTAAGCTATCAAAGTTTTCAATATCATCCATTTTAGTTTCCATTTGATCAATTTTGTGCTTGTTTACAAAGTGGTGTAATGGTGCACCAGTTCTTTCACACATTTCTGCCAAATGGCTAATATTTATATCACCTTTGCTAATGTCTAATTCTACAAATTTTAGTGGTGTAGACTTAGCATAAGCCAAAAGTTTTTTATCATTATATTCATTCGAGTTATACACGAACTGATATTTTTCATATGTCATCATGGTTAGTAAGTTTAAGTGTTTAATCTTCTTTAAGTTATTATATAAAAAGATAATGCCACGAAAACAGAGAAATATAAGACACTGTACTTCAATGGTTTATAAATAACTCCATTTCTAATTGAATAAAATATTGGGGTTATTATTAACATCTCTGTAGAATTAATTCCACATAACTATAAAGTGATTTATGAACCATAAAAAAAGCGGGCTTCTAAGTTTAGAAGCCCGCTTTTTATGTCAATATCTATCTCAATCAAGTGTTGTTTACCAAAACTACTTTTACTTTATCATTTTTAGTAACATCTTTAAAAAACTCTCTTAATTCATTATATGAGTCTGATGGGAAAGTACCCGGATTCATTTCAAGTTTTCTAAAATATCTGATTACATTTTCATCTGCTTCTATCTTCATTTCGTATTTGCCAAACTGAGTTTCGATAGTAACTGGCTCTGGCTGATACTCTATATGGTATTTTTCTGGCAAATGAAACTCAATAGTATCTGTATCCACAAAATCAAACTGATTACTCAAGTGCACATCTCTAACTCTGTCTTCATCTATGGATGGCATATAATCCCATTTCGATAAAATATTTGGGCTAACGAAAATTCTCTTACCACTTACCGAAGAAAATTTTGGTGCTTTTATTTTCAGCTTTTCATCTATATATGGCAATGAAGTCTTAATACGCTTTAGCTCAAAATCTTCAATCGAAATGTTAGATAAATCTATGTGTTCATACAACCATTTTTTTTGGTCTTCTTGTGAGTTTTCGCAAATCCAAGACCGTGAACCTTCTTGTAAAGTGCTATACTTTGTACTTACTTCTATAGCTGCATTTCCACTTTCGTCTATATCAACTACAGCTTTTCTTTTTGTATAATTTACATCTTTATTGTACGCTGGAGTATGTAACAGTTTTCCTCCTTCTGGTGTAATAGCCAACACATCTCTATCACCAGTAAACTCACTCATGTAACCAAAAGCTTGTGTCTGGCTAGTACATTCTAACCACACAGTATCTTGCTTTAATGGCACACACAAAATAACATGATTAAAGTAATCGGCAGGGAAATCTCTTTTTACTGGAAAGAAATCATCATCAGCCCCTACTAATGTATAATAAGATTCGATTCCTACAGCTTCGAGCATCGCTTTAGTATAATTAGAAAGTGCTTTACAATCTCCATATCCTTTTTCGTCTACTGTAGATGCAGGGAATGGCTTTATCCCTCCTATTCCGACTTGGATACTTACATATCTGGTTTTATTCTGCAAATAATCATAGATGATTGCTACCTTCTCTTTTTCAGATTTGGCATTGGCAGTTAAATTTTTCAATTTGCTTTTGGTACTCTCAGATAAATCTCGCGTAGTAGAATTTAACTTAGCGTAAAACTTACCATAACTTTGCCAGTCACTCATCTCCCCTGTTTCACCTTCTATACCAAACTTGGTTGGAGCTAACATTACCATTTTTTCATAAGCAATACGATCAGAAAAAGGCTCGTATTCATACGCTGGTAAATTAGCTACAGTCCATTTGTAAACTTTTAATCCATCTTCATTAGAAATCTTTACTGCATCAACATTTGTTTCATGATATCTCAAACCTAAATCTTGAGGCATTTTTACGGTAATGCTTGCATCTTGCACAGAAATTTTTCGCGATCTTTGCGGATTCCAGATAGGATAATAATAGAGACCATCATATTCAATCTCACATTCGAACTCAACTGTATAAGGATATGAGTGATGCTCTAAATTAGCAACTTTAATTCTATTGTCTTCATAAAGCGAGAAGCCCGAGATATTACTTTGATCTATAATATCACTATTTTTTAACTTCTTAATAAGTTTGCCATTCGCATCATAAATGTACCCTTTTATATTGTCAATCTTTACTAAATTATCGTACCTTTCAACAAAAGTGGCATAATCGTCACCCGTACTTTTTAACACAGTATATGCCCAATGTTTCTTTAGAATTCCCTTATCATAAGACACCACTGTAAATTCTCTTTCGTCTAGTCTGAGTACTGCAACCGCATCTCCTTTCAATTCTTCAGGTATATCTCTAGCAGGAAACTTTATATCTCCTGCCAGTACTGAAAACGGAAACATTAATACTAGAGCAATTAAGCTAAGCAATCTCTCCTTTATCATATTTTTTAGTTTTGAAATTTTATTAAGTTCTTTTCTTCAATACAATGGTTTCGTTTTGCTTATTTACCACATAATTGAAGAATTCTTTTAAGTAAGCATATTCACTCGGTAAAAACATAACCTTGTTAATTTCGAATGAGCAACGCAACTGCACTGTTTGTCCCGTACTTACAACCTGATAAGAGAATTTACCAGCTTCTTCTGGTAATACCACTACAGCAGGTTCCGGAATTTCGTCAACTTCATAGCCCTCTGGTAATACCAAAGTAGCTGTTAGTTTTTGTTTTATTGGGCAAGCAAAATCTACTGGGTAATCTCTTTTTTCCTGAGTAAAAGGATTGCTTTCTACAATTTTCTCTACAAATGGATTAAAGTAGAATATATCTGCCATATCATCTACTGCCTCAACAGAATATCTAAAATCTACTTTCTTTCTTTCTTCTTCTAAATCAGAAACTTTATGGTCGTTGATAATAAAAAAATCTTCCAGATCGGCCTTTTTTTCTTTAATCATATCATCTAGACCAGTCTTAGTAATTTCTTTTCTTATCATGGTTGAGCTATACTCTTTATAAGAGCTCATTATATCACCAGCCAATTTTCCATCTTTCATCTGAAGGAATACATTTGTTGTTGCATTCAGTCCTCCATTTGGTCTAATATTAATCCATTGTGATCTATCTTTATCAATAATTCTACCCATCCAATTTAAGCAGCGAATAGGCAACATACCTGGTAACAAATCTTTGTCTGTTGCATCTAGCATTAATGTACTTTCGCCCATGTTCACTCCACAAATCACATAATTTAATTTGTCGATCATTGGTAAAGCCATATTCAGTTTACCGTTTGACCTGGTACTTAATGCTATCGGGAAAGCATCGATATCTAATTGTTGTAAAAGTGAGGTCAACAATAGGTTAATATCTGCAGCATTACCTTTTCTATTGTTAAAGATATTTTTAAGGTTATCTGATGCATATAAAGCTGAAGAGCCATTCCAAGACATATATTGTCTTATCATTTCATATGCATAAATAATTTTTTCTTGTTCTGTACTTGCTTTGGCTAAAATCTGTGCAGCAAATTCTTTTAGGTATGCTCCTTTTCCTACTTGTCTTCCAAACTCTTCATCTAACAGTAATCGCTCATTAATTTTTTCCCAGCTCCCCAAAACATTTTCGTATGTCCTACCTGGTATTTGAAATGAAGCTAACTGATATTTTATGTTTACCACATAATCGTCTATCGTAGTTATATAATCTTCTTCTTTAATTGCTGGAGCATGTTCTAATACCCAAACTTCCTGATTTTCTTGATAGGTTAATGTAGATGTTCCAGAACCTACGGTTGTGCTCACTGTATTTTGACTTTTTAACTGTAATGGCATAAAACCACCAGTTACTTTTTGATATGTATAATACTCAGGAACCTTCACATCGTACTCACTGTAGATTACAGGTATCTCTTCTTGAAATTGCCAATCTTTTAAAAAGGTATAAAAGTCAGATGTAATTTTGTAAGTGTACTCTAACACGCAACCTTCTGTAACATTAGGCATCGTAAATCTGGTAGAGTTCCAGTATTTATTTTCCTGCTCTTTGTAAATTGCACTCTTGTCAAGTTTATACTTTTCTACTTTTCCATCTTCTAATACATAAGTATAGCCCTTAATTGCAAATACCTCTTCGTCATGTGCTCCTTTGTCATAAGTTGGTATGTATGCATCTGCATATTCATATCCATCTTTGTTAAAAATCTTTACACGCCTGTGCCTTTCAAATACAAGTTCAAAACTTTCTTTACCAGTGTTGTATTGGAAATATGTACGGGCCACGTCAAACAAAACTACGGCTGATGCGCTAGAGTCCTTTTCATAAATACTCATCTCTAACACGTCTTTATCAATCTTACCAAACTTTTCAGGTTGGGCTGATGCTAAAAATTGAATCGATAGTAGTAATAGAAATGTTAAATGCGAAATCTTTCTAAAATCCATACAAATAATGTTTTTATCCAAAAAAACTGTTTGTTAGCCATATTAGGGTAATTTTAATGTTAATAAAAACTAACACCCCTAAACAATTAATTTTCTACAACTAAAATTAAAGGAGTAAATCTTCGATTTTGGCTCAAATTCTAGCATTTACTCATATTTCCTTATTTTTTATTCAGCTTATTATTAGGCAAAAATTTCTATGAATGCAGTATGCCTTAAATATTTCCTCTAATATCAGCTCTACACCTCCTGATGTACTTTGTTAGTAATTGATTTGAATTCTTTACGTGCTATCTTTCTCACTTTCTACCAATAGAAATTTGTTACTCATTTATATAATTGTGTTTTGTGAAAAAGATACTAACAATTAGTGGCAATTTATTTTCGATTCTAAGGATGACACGATCTACTGATTTGTCTATCATTCACTGGCTAGAAACTTTTAATATGTCTAGAAAAAGCGATTCCCGAAAGTGTCGTTGTATTTTGCTTTTTTGAAGCAGGTTTTAGCTATTCTTTTTTTATATAAAGCTCTTTTTTTAAAGTGAAAAGCTTCTCTACAGTCCTACATTAGAATGTATTTAATATTGATTTAACTTTACAATATCTATTTGCTTTCAATTATTTATTTGCTGATTTGAAATTTTAAATTTTTTGTAATAATCAGAGTAAATAAATTTTTCAATTATCCATTAATACAAAATTTTCAACTGAAATTTTCAAAAGACGACACTTTCGGGAAGATAAAACGACACTTTCGGGTTAAAGCTATTATTTAGAATTTTCTAATAATTTGTCGCTTAGTAAGCTTCTACTTCTCTCAATTTAGGGGCAAAAATGTTAAAAAATAAGCTTATTAGTCTCTTATTTACT
Organism: Chondrinema litorale; assembly: GCF_026250525.1. Lineage (GTDB taxonomy): Bacteria > Bacteroidota > Bacteroidia > Cytophagales > Flammeovirgaceae > Chondrinema > Chondrinema litorale. Next base: position 67,994 of record NZ_CP111050.1, on the reverse strand, counting down.
TAAAGTAATTATTTCTATAATCTATTTAAATACTTGGTTGATAGCATTTTATAATAAAAAATATTAGTTAATTTCAATAATGACGACATTTTCGGGAAAAACATCCTTTTTACTATATAATTATATCAAAACTTCCTCATAATCAGCATGTAATATAAACTTTTAATGTTTTTTTATTTTTATATTCTTTTTAACTTTTAGAAGGCCATAATTGGCAGATAATCAACTAGTTACGCTACTAAAAAACGACATAAACGGGTTTAAAAACGACGTTTTCGGGCCTAAAACAGACATTTACGGGCAGTTTAAACGACATAAACGGGCTTGCAAGCGACAGTTTTGGGAATATGCAACGACAACTTCGGGAAACAACGACTATTTCGGGATATTGAACGACAACTTCGGGAATGTTCTGTCTTAATTGGAATTAGCAAAAAAAAATTTCGGAAATTACCAGAAAAAATAACGACTTTTGTTTGCGATCGTCGTTACTATAAGTAAATTGCACTATGCAAATGAGTATTGTAGAACATTCGGCAGCACGTAGACAACCTGCGGTTATCAAAGCGAATAGCCTCATTGAGGCTAAATATAAGCTTAGTGCTCGTGAACAAAAAGTATTGCTGTTCTTAATTTCGAAGCTTGACTCAAAGTCTTCGAATCCGGGATATGTTTATCAAACTCATGTTGATGAAATCATGCAGGTACTCAAAGACTCCGGAATAAAATGGGGCGATGCATATACCTGTTTTACAGAGATCATTATGCTTCTCAAAAGTAAGCCGATTAGCATCCATTCAGATGGTGAATTGATTATGGCAAACTGGTTGGGAACTGTCTCTTTAGTAGAAAAGTCTGGCGTGGTTAAATTTTCATTCGATTCTTTAATAGCTCCTTTCATTTTCGAGATTAAGAAGAATTTCACCAAGTATCCTCTTCGACATGTAATAAAACTGAGAAGTACTTATAGCATTAGAATCTATGAGTTGTTGAAGCAATATGCGAGAATTGGAGAGAGAAAGTTTGATTTGATGGAGTTAAGGCAAGTGCTTGGCATTGAAGATGACCTTTACCCGCGTTTTTTTGATTTTAAAAAGCGTGTAATTGAGCCAGCTCAAAAAGAAATTGCGGAGCATACCGACATAGAATTCACCTTCAAAAAAATTAAGCACAAACGTACCATTGTCGGAATCTACTTTAAAATTATTTTTAGTGATGATAGTGCTGCCTCATATTATGAAAATGGAGCTCAAGAAGTAAGTAACGACTCCCCTACCCCTCAACAAGAAAATATAAATAAACCTTCTGAAACCAAGGCTAAGTTTTCTGATAAAACTGATAGAGAAAAAAGACTAATCGAAAGGCTAGAAGAACTAAAGCTAGATGACTGGCAGATTGAAAGAATTATGACAGAAGTTGGAGCTGCTGCAGAAACTGGTATTTGGAAACTGGTGAATGAGATCAAAATGGATAATCGTGATGGTAGAGTTAAAAGCAATTTAGGTGCTTATGCTGCCAAACGATTTGACCAATTTTTTGCTTTAGGATTTTTCGATTAATACAGTCTCACTTCAAATATAAAATATTAAACATTCTCTTGATTTTGTTCTCTATGTAGAAAGGTAGAAAAGTGTAAAGGTATAACTTCTTCTTTCTACTTAAAGAAATTTCTATTGTAGAAAAGTTTCTTTATAGAATAGTGGTTTTTCTTCTAAAATACATTTATACTTGTGTTAATATATACAAGTGATGTATTCTATTTGTGTAATTATCTTTTCTTACACATATCTTAATGAAGAATAGTAATAATGTAGGTGTGTAGTAGTTTACTGTTGTATAAAAGTGGGTGTTTCTATATATATACTTCTCTCTTAATAGAAGGTAGTAATTACTCTAAGTGTAAATAGAGTTAAGTATAAAATTCTTCTATTCTTTAATTAGAAGTATATATTTGTAGAAAGAAGGAGAAGTAGTAAGTTATCGGATTTGATTCTTCTATAAAAAGAAAAGAAGTTTTCGAGAGTAATAGAAAAGAAGAAAGGTAGAATTAAGGAAAAGTATTAAAGAGTATAAATATTAAATTCTAAAATGAGCGCAACGATAATATCATTTATGAACAGAAAAGGTGGCGTAGGTAAATCCACTTTACTGTTGCTTACAGCTTCATCTTTACATCATAGAACAGGAAAAAAGGTATTGGTGATAGATGCTGATTTGCAAACATCAATTTTAGGCCTCAGAGATGAAGAAAAAGAGATGGAGCAAGGAAATGGTAGCTTTTATGAAATAATTGGCTTTAGCTGGTCTAAAAAGAATGCTAGTGACATTCCATTACTTCGATTTCATAAGCTTATTCAGCAAATTGAAAATAAATACGATTATGTATTGGTAGATACACCCGGTAAAATGGAAGGAGAAGAGGTACCTCTTATCATGACAATATCAGATTTTATTGTTGTTCCTATAATTGCTTCTTCATTTGATATCCAATCTACAATCGATTTTCTAGAAATTATTCCACCAATTAGAGAAGACAAAATAAAAGAAGGTTTTGAGTTGAAAGTTTTTGGTGTTGTAAATAAAAAGGACAGAAGTTTGGAGCATAAACACCTTGAAGCTTTACAAGGTATTGCAGGAATGGAATTGTTCGACACGCATATTTCTAACCTAGTAAGATACAAAAGAGACAAGTCTACCTTCTATGATTTGGTTGATCCAAAAGAAAAAGAAGATGAGTTTAATCTATACTTTAATGAATTGTTGGATAAAATAAAAGAATAAAAAATGGCAAAAAGAAATAAATCTGACCTAGTTGGCAATCTGATAAACAAAAGAAAACTGATGGAATCTGCACCAGTTGAAAAGGAAGATGAGCCAGTAAGTACAGTAGTTGTTGAAGAAAAACCTGAACCAAAAGTAGAAAGTAAAACAGAAGTAAAAGATAAAAAAACTACTACTGCCAAAACAACTACTAAAAAACCTGTTGCTAAGAAGAGAGGTTTAGGTGAAGTTGATTCAATCCTAAACGATCTTAAAGAAGATAAAAAGCAAGACAAATATTCTTCTATCAAAATAAAAACAGATCTATATAACAGAGTAAAAAAGATAGCTCGAAAAGAAGGTATAGATAGACATGGTCATTTAATAGATAGAGTGCTCACTGACTTTTGTGATAGATATGAAGGTAAGTAGATAATTCTACTTTTCTTCTTGTGTCTATTTTGTTTTTAATTTTCGTGAATCTTATATTGGAGATATGGATGAAGTTAAACTTTTTGAGTCTAAACAAATCAGATCCATCTATCATGATGGGCAATGGTATTTTTCTGTAGTAGATGTAATTGCCGTTTTAACAGATAGTAACAATCCGCGCAACTATTGGAGTACGCTTAAAACAAGAGAGCAAAATAGAACAGGAATTGAACTGTCCACAATTTGTGTACAGTTGAAATTGCCAGTTGCTAATGGGAGAAAATATGCGACTGATTGTGCCAACCAAGAAGCTTTACTCAGAATTATTCAGTCGGTTCCTTCGCCAAAAGCGGAGCCATTTAAACGCTGGTTGGCAAAGGTAGGGGCCAATGTTATTGATGAGAAAAACAACAAGCGCTTGGCTGCGCATAAAAAGTTGAAAGAAACGCAAAATCGATTCTTTGAAAATGTAAAAGATAGGGGAGTGGGTGAAGAAGGATTTATAAGAGTTTTAGATGCAGGAGATAAAGCATTGTTTGATGGAGTAGACATGAACCAAAAGTATGAAGTTAAGGAAGATGAAAGTCCTGATGATTATATGAATAATCTTTTATTAAAAGGGAAAGACTTTGCTACTGAGTTGAGTAATCACCATGTGATAAAAAAAGATTTGAAGGGAGAAGATGAGATATCAAAAGAGCATGAGGAACAGAATAAAGCGATAAGAAAACATTTAACGGATCAAGATATTAAACCAGAAGAGTTGCCACCTGAGTCAAATATCAAAGACATCAAAAAATTGAAGAAATAAAAAATCCCTTTAAGTAAAGGGATTTTAAGGGTTTAATATGAAAAGGTGATCTTCTGCAAATTCTATTAGAAAATCATTTATTTACCTTTAAAAGGTATTTAACGAGGAGTTTATCAATAGAATTGAAGTGAAAAATTAGCTTGAAAAAACCTCTAAAATTTCAAATTAGTTTGTCTTAATAATGAATTGATATTCTAACAGATCATCATTCACATCAAAGTTTGTAAAGCCTGCTTTTTTTAATTCTTCAATAATATCAGATTTATCAACTTTATGGTCGGCAGGAGGGCCAACAGGTAAGTCTCCCTCAATAAAATCAATTATAATTAGTTCACCATCTTCATTTAAACCTTTGAGTACTTTGGCAAAATAATCTACTCTGTTTTCGATATGGTGATAAGTATTTACCAGCAAAACTTTGTCTACTTCACCAGACTCAAGTAGAGGATCATCATAAGGGATTTTACGCAAGCTAATTTGCTCATCAGATAAATCGAGTTCCTTTTTTTTATGCTTAATATATTGCTGAAATTGATCATCAACATCAGCGGCGATTACTTGAGCTCCAGCATCAGCCAGTTTAAAAGTGAAGTACCCAGTACCCGCGCCTAAATCCATTATTTTTTCGCCAGAAATATCGCCAAGGTATTCCATTACTTTTTGTGGTTGTTGGTAAGCGTCTCGTTCTGGCGACTCGAATCTTTTTACCAATTCGTCCAAATTACTTTGGTGCATATATTCATTTGCCTTTCCATGTGAGTGAGTGCTACTATCTTGTGCTGCTTTATGATGTTCTCCATGAGACTGAGTATCATGTTTACAAGAAGAAAAAGTACAACTAAGTGCTAAAGCAGCTGGTAATAAAAACTTTTTCATAATTTCAGTTGTGCAAATTTTTTATTTTCAAGTTAGATTGAATCATTTAAAATTACAATTGAGCCTCTTATTATAGATTGAATTTAAATAATAGTAGGGTGTTTTAAAACAAAATGAAGGCAAGGTAGCTTCTAATTAAGAATGGCTTTTTAAGTATTTATTTATAAAAATTATTTGCTATAAACTGTAATTAAATAGATCGAATTACTACTAAAAAGTAGCAATACATTCTGGTTAATTCAACCAGATTTTCACATTAAAACATATTTTAAATTTAACTAATATGGGACTTTTTTCAGGTTTATTGGGTAATGCCGGAGTGGTAGAGCCAGAAGAACTTAACGAGGAATATAGTAATTTACTTTGTGATAATGAGTCTGTAGAACTAGGCTTTAAGTTAATTAGAGACTTATTTATTTTCACAAACAAGCGCCTCATCTTAATTAACAAACAAGGTGTTACTGGTAAAAAAAGAGAATATCTCTCTATAGGTTATAAAAGTATTTCTAGGTTTAGTATAGAAACTTCGGGTCATTTTGATTTGGATGCGGAACTGAAAATCTGGATTTCGAGCGAAGATGAACCAAGTATTGTAAAGAAATTTAATAGTAGTGTAAATATTTATGATTTACAAAAAGTGCTAGCTCAGCATGTATTATAAGAAATAAAAAATCCCGACTTGAATTTGCATTTCAAGTCGGGATTTTTTCTAACCCTATTGATATAAACCTAATTGAATTAAGGAATAAAAATTTTCTTTGAAATAGAAAAGCTTGTACTTCTCAGGATAACCACATACATATTCCCTAAGCTTAGATTATTAATTTGAATATCGAAACTGTTTGTATATGATTCAATTGAACTGTTATACAAAGTCTTTCCTATTATATCATAAACTTGAACATTGCCTTCAAAATCAGGTTGGTTTAGAGAGATCTGAAGCATGTTTTCACTTATGAGAGTAACTTCCATGCTAAAGTCAGAATCGGTATAATTCTTAACTACAACCACTTTAGATAAGCTGCTATTCCCATCTTTATCTACCTGTTTTAATCTAAAATAAGCTAAACCAGAAAGAGGTGTTTTATCAAAAAAGTTATAAGTATATTCAGCCTGAGTGGTTGCTACAGAGTTTACAGTACCTATTTCATCGAATGTATAGCCATCATAAGATCGCTCTACTACAAAGTAATCATTTTGCGATTCACTCGAAGTAATCCAACTTACTTTGGTGGTTTCCTCATAAGGTAAATAAGTAGCCGTAAAACTTACATATTCAACAGGAAGTAAGGCAGAACAATTACATTGAGAAACACCTGTACCAGTTTCATCTGTATCTGCAGGTGAATCAGTATTACATATATCTAAATCAGTAAGTTTGCTACCACTTTCTAGAGTACCTGAGCCAGTATATGCAATTCCGTTACATCCACTAGCTCCAGGGTCACCAGTAATTTTTCCCTTTACAGTTAAATCACCATCTATATCTAGTCCAGCACCTTCTAGATTTACCTCACCATCAATAGTAACATCGCCATTAATTACTACTGTTCCTTGTACTGTCATATCAGCCCCACTATTTACAAATAAATCACCGTTTATTTTCAGTGCACCATATGTTTCATTATAGTTATTTAAGTTACCACTGCTTTCAACTGTCATAGTTCCATTTATCTGCATATAGCCATAATTATTAACAGTACCACTAAAAGAAAGTGAGTTTGTAGTTACTGTACCATAATTATTTAATGTAGAATTAGATTTTGTTATTTCTATATCACCTGTAAGCACAACATCTTCATCAATACATAAAAAAGAATTACTACCTGAAAGAGTTACATTTCCGCTATATTCACCAGAACCAGTAATACAGTAAGTTTTATTATTACTACTTAGTGAAATATTAGTTGTTCCTGGTGCTGAATAAGTTTCATCACAAGAGCTACACTGAGCGAGACTCATATTGGAAAAGTTCAATATAGCTAATAATACCATTACTAAGTATGTAATAGCTTGAGGTAAGATATGCATATAGTTTTAGCGTTAATTATTATTTATAATAACAATTGCCATACTTATATTATAAAATATTGGATTTAAATTATCTTAAAATAGTAATAATTTGATAATCAGTGTTTTATTGAAATTTTATTTTACGTGTAATTTCATGCTTTATAAGACGTATTTATTGATAATAAGGCCAATTATAAGCTGAAAACAGTACGTGAAATAGAAGGTTTTCTAGATGCAAATGATTGAAAGTAAGAGAATTGGGTATTTTCATTAATATATGAAAAAACACAAATATGTCAGAATATTAGTATTATCGAATAAAAGAAATTTGGGGAATTTATTCAAAAGTACTATGTGCATATTGTTATTTTAAGGCATTAATAGGAAATTTGATAAATCAATGCTATAAAAAGGGTGTATTTTGTTATGTAATGTTATATGTAAAATCAGTCGAACTTAATTTTTATAATCTTATATAGATAAATTCCAAAAGGTACGGATAGAAGAATAAAAGATAATAGCTTAAGCGTACGGTTTTTCATATTCAAAGGTGACATATCTCCAACAGCAACTAAATGAGTCCAATAATAAGGATGTAAATGAGTGGGATCTGTAGTATTTATAAAGTCAATTTGGGCTTGTTGCAATGCCTTGTCTTTTGCTTGCCCATCTGCTAGGTGCTTATAAAAATACTGGATTATAGCTGCACTTCCTTTATCTTCTGCTGGCCATAAACTCATAATTATACTGTTACAACCCGCATAACTAAATGCATGAGCTAAACTCATGGCACCTTCTCCTGCTTGTAACTTTCCGAAGCCTGTATTGCAAGCATTAAGAACAGCCAAAGAAGCAGGTAATTTCATATTATATAATTCGTAAGCATGCAGTTTGCCATCTTCTTTACTACTTGTAGAATTGTAGGAAAAGAGTAAGCTAGATTCTAAAGGTAAACTGTCGCTTACCAAAGCATGCATGGCCATATGTAGAATGTTAGCCTGTGGGGCTAACTCTTTAAAGTTTTCTTCAGTTGCAGCTGTGCCATTTAATATGTTCGCTGGGAAATAATTGGCAATTTTCTCAAGTTCAGTAACATTAAATTCAAGAGGTGATAGCGCTCCTCTAAAATTTAATTCTTCACTTACTTCGTTGCTGGCTATTTGAAACTCACTATAATCGGGAGCGATACCTAATAACTGAGCATTATCATTTACAGTTTGGTTGTTAGCAGAAAGCCACAAAGTAGCTGAGTATGCATAACTAATCATAACTGTTTCAACTAAAAAGTTAGCCTTCTTAAAATCATCAACCTTGTTTTTACATAAACTTTCAAAAGGCAAGTAGGAGAGTATACCATGCGGAATAATGATTAACTTTTCTGCTTTTAATATATCCTCTGTAATTAAAGTTTTAAATAGTAATTCACTGCGTTGGGTATATTCTATTGTAAGTCCAGATGGATTTTGTAACCATGGAATAGCATCGGGTCTTTGTCGCAGATTTTTAATAGCCATTTCGTCATTAGCATTCCAAGAATGCTCAGAAATATTAACCTTATCTTTAGTAATAGAAAAAGCATATAGTATACTATCAGAAATAAAATATTCGATAAGAGTAGTTTTCGTGTTTGGCAAATTTTGTTGAATCTCTGAAATACTGGCAATCTGGGTTTCAGAATTAAATTCAAAATATTTTGGGTATTGATTTTTAGTGATTAACAAGAGCGAATCATAAGAGCTTTGTATATCAATTTGATCTTTTTTTAATGTTTTGAGTTGCTCCCCACTATTATCAGATGGCCAGAGCTGTTCATCGTTTACCAACTGTTCCGTTGCATTAATTTTTGATTGCAAAGAATCTATCTGATTGCGGAGTGTTTTTGGGATACCAGCTATAGGATATTCTGAGATTTTCTGGATAGAAGCAGTAAGTAAACCGGCTTTACTTTTCTCTGCAAATTCATAAGCAGCTTCTAGGTAAACATCCTTTTTAGTTTGTTTATATAATGAATAGGCCAATTGGAAACCTTGTTTAAAAATTGGATTTACTGTTTGTTGGAAGAACAATTTGGAGCCTTTGCTCTGATATTTATTTCTGATTTGCTCAGCGAGTTTAGTGCAAAGTTGGTAATATTCTAATGCAGTGAGTTGATAATTTGGATTATTGAAACTGGCAAGAACATCAGCTTTTCTAATCATTATATCGAGATATTCATATTGGTCAAGCACATTGCTAAGTGGAGGAAACGCCAAAATATCTGAAGTATCAAAATCTAAACACATGGCTTTGAGCCCTTCGTGAAACATAACAATCGCTGAGTCTGGCTCTTGTATTTTTAAATACCACAAACCCATACTTCTGTAATTATCTGCTAAATAGGGGTGTGTATTTCCATAAGTGTCTTTTAATATTTGATGATCTAATTGAATGTATTTTTTTGCATTTGCTAGGTCTCCATCATCGAGTAATACCAGACCCATTGCGGCATATACATTAGAGATATCTTCTGTGCCTTCCATGTTTTTGTTACGGTAAACTTGAATGGCTTTTTTGAGGTAGGGGATACCTGCTTTAGGTTGATCTGCCTCTCTATAGGTTTGGCCAATTAGATAATAAATAAAGGCAGTGCGAATATGATTTTCTCCATAGATGTTTTCTCTAATTCTTAGTGCTTGCTGATAAGCATTTAAAGCAGTATCGTAATTTTTAGCATCAGCCGAAATATCTCCTAAAGTAGTTAAGCCAGAAGCTACACGATCGTGTTTTTCACCAACTACAGACTTGGTAATTTCCAGACCTCTTTCTGCGTAATTTCTTGCCTGTTCATAATCTCCTTGTAACCTGTAAATATTGGCTATTAAGTTATACATTGTGCCTACTCTTTCTTGTTTTTCACCATAGGCATTTTTAAAGATATTGAGTGCTTTTAGAAAGTAATTATGGGCTGTTTTATAGTCGCCTAAGTTCACTTTTAATTGACCATTTGCCAGATAAGCATCACCAGTTCTAGGATGTTCTGGAGATAATTTGGTATATATTTCAAGCGCCTTATATAAATAGTTGTTTGCCTCTGCCACTCGCCCAGTTCTACTCATCAATACTCCCAAGTTATAGTTTACAGAACCTAATAAAATATGTGGAGTAGTGAGTTGTACCTCTCTAATTTTTAGACATTCCAAAAAGTTTTGTTCTGCTTTTTCATAATCACCTGTAAGAGAATAAACATTTCCCAAAGAGACTTTAATACTGGCAACTGCTAGATGGTCTTCTCCAAATTTGCTTTGTCTTATTTCGAGTGCTTCTAATAGATACTTTTCAGATTTATCTAATTGATGTAGAGCCATATGCATAGCCCCAAGCGCATCTAAGCAATTACTAATTTCTTCGCTGCATTTTTCAGGGTTTTTCTTCCAAAATGCCAAAGCGGATTTAAGTTGTTTTTCGGCTTCACTATAAGTCGAAGTTCTGCTTAGTGCTTTCCCGTAATCGTATTGGATGGACGCAAAAAGATCGGGTGTCGCATGTGTTTTTGCTAGGCCAAACGCTTTCTCAAGTTGGGTTTTTGCTAAAGCATATTTACCATCACTGTAATAGCAATTACCCAGTTTATTTAATAGTGATATTTGATGTTCTGAACTTGGTGAGCCTTTTAGCTCATGTTCTAAAATCTCAGCGGCTTCTTTGTAATTTTCTTCTTTGATTAAACTATCTGCAAGCTGGATGGAGTTTTTGTTTTGAGCTACAATACAGTAGGAGTAAAACAAAAAGACAGATGAAAAAATGGTAACAACTGTGAGTTTTCTTCGCAGCATATTGATAATGGTATTCCTCAAAAAATAACCTGAAAGGTTCAAAAATTTTTTAACCTAACTAAAAATAGAAAATTTTAAGGGAATACCATTAAATCGTATTTTAATTGTTTACAAACAGAGCTCAACTGCAAATGGAGTAACACAAATTTCTACATCGCCTGTTGCCCAATTTGGATTGAACTTAAGCCCAGCCGTAGTACATGCATCTACTGCACAGAACTCCGCTTCCGCAGCTATTTCAATTTCATCTTGTGAGAAGGCAAAGTTTACCATTGGCGAGACAGAAGCGAAACTTTCAAAACCTAAGGTAACTCTTGTGCTTGCTCCTAATTTAAAAGTATTAGCAGTTAAGATTTCTCCATATGCTTCTAGTTCACCACCTATAATTTGTAAAGGAACATCGATCATGCCACTAAGTTTTGCACCACCCCAAGTTGATGCATCTAAAGTAAGGTTAGATTGAAGTGCTGCCGGGCCATAATCTAGTTTACCGCTAATCATGCCAGATAGTGCTAAACCTCTTGCCGAAATTTCTCCACTCACTGCTACCTCTGCCACTTGCATTGGTGTTTTTAAGAAACCATCAATAAAGATACCTTCTGAGCTCGATGCTTTTACATGTAGATTAGATGCTAAAGTTGCATTCGGGCCGAAAGTAATATTTACATTTCCTTCACCTTCTAAATAGATTTCATCTTTAGTAATGTGCCCTTTCACTGAGATACCAGCAACGGCTCCCGGCAGTGTTAATTCGCCACTTAAAAAGGCTCCTGAGTTTGAGACTTCAAGTGTTAAATCTCCATTTAGAGAAACTCCATCTCCAAAGTCTACATCTACATTGGCATTGCCACTTAATAAGAAAGAACCATCGTTTTGTAGGTAGCCTTTTACTTCAATTCCTGCTAAACCAAAGGGTAGATTAGTTTCGCCACCTATTTCAATTTGCTCAGGTGTAAAATGGAAATAAGATTTACTTAATGATTGATTATCTAATCCAGCAATTCTTAATTGAATATCATTCATCATATAAAACTCCCAATCTTCTAACTTCCCAATACTCACATACATTTGCCCAGTTCTAGCAATGGATGGGATATATTGTACAGCACTTTCGCCCAATAACTTTCTGAAAAACACCAAAGGATCAATATCGTATTCGCCAGCAAATCGGAGAAATGGATTACTAGGGTTTGCATTTAATTGTAAGCTAGCTCTGCCTAATTCCATACTTAAATCTGTTGGGAACAAAGAAAGTAATGCATGGTCGAAAAATAATTTTCCGTTTACACCTTGCTGATATAAACCTTGATCTAGCCCATTGCTAAATAAATCTAGAATACCGAGAGGAGAGGGGCCACCATAAAAAACTGTTTCACCTTCAAACTCTAATGGGTATTGACCAAGAGGTATACGACCGGAAAGATAAAATGAACCATTGAATGCTTCGAAGTTTGTGCCTCCTACTTTAGTTTCAAGTTCATTACTAAAAGTTAGAGGTGTATAGGCAAAGTTTCTATTTAGAGAAATACCTACACCTACATCAGAAATCATTTTGAATCCGGGCTTGAGTTTGAATTTTTTTGTTTTGCTGTTTTTGGAGTCAACTGGTTGGGCTTTATTGTTATCTGGTTGATCTTGTCTTTGATCTACATTTTCTATCAAAACATCACCATGAAATAAAACTGCCGGATCGGTTGGGTTATAAAAAATACTACCAAAATTGAAGAAAGACTTTCTTATACTAGAGATGGCTTCGTCTTCTTCTATACCAGAATTGTCTATTGGATCTAAGTTAAAATTGAAATAACACTGCTCGTCTATAAAAGGCAGTTTGGGATTATCTTCTTTAAATAAAGAAGCCGCAGCATAAGTAGTTTGCGAGCCATAAATATCAGCCATTACTACTACATCATTTAAGAAACCTGCATTGGGAATTTGCGCATTTCCATATCCTTCAAAAGAAATTACATTACCTTCTGTGTCTCTAATAAGATCAAACTCACCACTGGTTACTGCCACATTGCCAATTGAAGATTCAGAAAAAATGGTTCCTTTAATTTTATAGCCTAGTTCATTGGAATTGATGCGTTCACCATTTACAAAAAGGCGGTTATTACTACAAATATTTTCTACAGGTAGTACAACTACATCTCCATCAATTATTAAATCATCTAGGTTTTTACCATTGGTAAGATCGTCTACATTTTCCTCTTCAAAAATATCGTAAGGTTCAAATTCATCTTCTTTTACAAGCTCACATTGTGTAAAGAAAAAAGCAATAAAAAAGAGTATACTAAACTGGTAAGTTGGTGTAAGTGTAAATTTTTTCATCTGGAAATCTTAATTGATGGAGGGCATATAATTTTTTGATTGTCAGTTGCTCCTTTTTTGAGATAAAATCTATAGCTAAACTGAATGGCAGCCTGATAATAGCCCACATTGATGTTTTGCTTCTCAAACTGACCTGCAAGGTATTCGCCTTGTCCGCCTAAAAAGATGCTTAACAAAGGCGCAACGGTTAACTTTCCTGCATGAATGGCCAAGCCAGTTCCCGCTACCATACCGAGTCCGTTCGCATTTTCTTCTTTGTGCTCAAAGTTTACGATTCCGGGTTTGCCTAAATCTGTAAGAGTGGTTTGCCAAAATGCACCACCAATTTTCCCGAAAAGTTGGAAATTGTTATTTACTTTGTCGAGGGTTGCTAAAGTATATTTTACATATAACTCAGCAAATTGTGGTTGCAAGGTAAAGTTCTCGAAACTAAAACCAGCATGCATATTTATGCCTAAGCCATATTGTAATTTACTTAGCGTATTTCCATATTCGACAAAACCGTAAAAGGGAATTTGTTTTGAGTCAAATTCAGATTGTAAAGATTGTTTCCAGAAGCCAAATCCACCGCCAACTTCTAAATAAGGATAACCACCTTGTGCATCAGCATTGAATTTGAAGAATGTAAACAGCACTACTATTAGTAAGCATTTTCTGTATGCAGTCATATTTTTTTAAATCAGACAGATTAAAATACATAGCAGGTATAATGTAGATTGGATTACTAGTATTGGTTGGTTTTACCAATGTGCTTTTATCGTTAGTAGAATTCTCGCACAGGAAAAATTAATTCCGATATGCTGTAAAAGCTGATTGCATTACATAAAGAAAGGTTACCCCCAAATCTTCAATTTTTTTTTAAAAAGATTATTGGGCTATTTCAAGTTAATAAATTTTACTGAGTATTAAGTTTGTAAGATTGAATTATGGTTTAGAAATTATTATTTGTTTGGGTAACCTTTTGGGCTATAAAGAAATATTATGCTGAAGACTTTAAATAAAAGGGAGCAAGAATTATTAGAAGGTCTTTTAAAAGCAGATAGAGCCTTAATTCAACAAATGTATGATGCATACCAATCTGGAGTAATCTCATTTATTAAGCAAAGAGGTGGTACAGAATCAGATGCAAAAGATGTTTTTCAAAATGCTATACTGGTTTTGTACAAAAAAGTAAAAGCCAATGATTTGGTCTTAACTGTTTCATTAAACTCTTTTATAATAGCTATTTGTAGAAACATGTGGTTAACTAAAATAAGAGACAAAAGAGAGCTTAATGTGGAGGTAAACGAAGATGAAAACATGTTGTTAGAAGAGCAGATAGAAGATGTACTAACAGAAGTTTTAAGGGAAAAAATATATCGCAAACATTTTCTCAATTTAGGTGAGCAATGCCAAAGTATTTTGAAAATGTTTTTTGCGAAAGTGAAGATGAAAGAGATTGCTGTTAAGCTCAATATCACTGAGAAATATGTGAAGAAAAGGAAATTTGAATGCAAGGAAAAACTAATTGTTGCTATTAAAAACGATCCATATTTTAAAGAATTAAAATTTTAAATAAGAAGCAGATGAGCGAAAAATCATCTTTATACGAGCAGATTGAAAAATACCTGAATAAAGAATTAATCGAAGCTGAACATGCCGAGTTTGAGCAAAAAATGCAACAAGATAAAGCATTAAAAAAAGAAGTGTTGATGCATAAAGAAATGGCGTCTTCTTTAGGAGATGAGCATTACCAGCAACTCATAAATACTTTAGAAAACTTACAAAATCCAGATCAGTTTGAAGCCGAAAATAAGAAGATAATTAATGCGAACTATTTGCGATTTGGCATTGCTGCTTCGGTGGTTTTTGTTATGTTGTTGGGCTTAATCTTTCTATTAAATAAAACTCAGACTTATTCTGGCGATCAATTATTTGTAGCCTATTTCGAGCCTTATCAGGTAGATGCTTTTCGCTCTGCAGATGAAAATAATGAAATGTCTGATGCAATGAAAGCCTACCAAAATAGAGATTACGAAAAGGCAGTTTCACTTTTTGAGCAAACTCCTGCAACAGATATTTCTACTATAGATAATTTCTATTGGGCGATTGCCTTATTAGCGACAGATTCGGGAAATGAAGCTATAGAAAAGTTGGATGATTTAAAAAGTGAAAATGCAATGCCGGGCTTAGCACAAAATATAGATTGGTACTTGGCTTTGGCAAATTTACAAGTAGGTAAACTAAAAGAAGCAAAAGCTATTTTAGAATCGATTTCTGAAAATGAACAGCATTATAAAAATAAAGCTGCTACTGAATTGCTGAATAAACTATAGTACTGAATACTAATTATTTATAGTAAATGATCATTTCTTAATGTGTTAATGTTTAAAACTCTTATGTATTTTATACTTTGTTTTTAAAGTAAAATATGTAAATTGAATTACTAGAAAAACAACAATATACCTTGATAAGGGGAGTAAATATGAAAACTACAGCTCAGTATTGTTTCTCAGGTTTGAGCAACATGCAGGCAATAAAAGAAGATAAAGCCGTATTTCGGAAACTGCACGAAGACTATTTTAAACGATTGTATCTTTTTGCAAAGCAATTTATCAGTACATCGCAAGATGCTGAAGAAATTGTAAGTGATGTATTTTTAAAAGTATGGAACAAAAGAGCCTCTCTAAATGAAATAGACAATCTAAATTCATATTTGTACATCATTACTAGAAACCAGACAATTAATTATTTGCAGAAAAAATCATTTAAAAATTCCTATAAAACAAATTCTATAACAGATCAGCTTATTCTGATTGATGCTGAAACACCCGAAGATCGCCTCTTATATAACGAGCTCAATGAAGAGCTTCAGCAACTAATAAGTAACCTCCCTTTACAGTGTCGCAAAGTTTTTAAACTTGTAAAAGAAGATGGTTTGCGCTACAAAGAAGTAGCTGATATTTTGAACATCTCCGTAAATACAGTTGATAATCATATTACTAAAGCTGTAAAACTGCTAAGAACTGAGCTGAGCAAGAAGTTTAAAAACAACAAAGGAATGGTAGTTAAAATAGCCATGTGGGCACTTTTTTTACTTTTTGCAAAATTTTTTCATTTCCTACTAGTGTAATTCTTCATCTTTTCTGTCTAAACAAATAGGGTATGATAAATAAAAGAGTTTTGTCCTGGTATTTATCTATCGGGGCATTACCTCTTTTATTAAAACATGCATATTCTGCTTAACTCGATTTAAGCAACTGCGATTTGTATTAATTTCACTTACTAGCCTTTGAAATTTTTTTTCGTAACAACTTATGCAACAGATAGAAAGTTTAATTGGGAAATATATCTCAGGAGAAGCAAATACTGCTGAAAAAGCAGAAGTAAAACAATGGTTGAGTGAAAGTGAAGAAAACAAAGTTGTATTTCAGCAGATCAAAAACTTTTGGGAAGAATCGCACGAAAACCTTTCTAAGGTTGAGCAAAGTAGTTGGCAAAAGTTATCTAATCATATCGATTTTAATGGATCAGCAATTAACGAAACACCTGTTAAACCGATTCCCAAAAACTCAAAACCATATTTGTATTGGGCGGCAGCAATTGCCTTTATTTTAACCTCTGTGTTCTTATTTTGGAATGCAAACTATTATCAATCAATAAACCATATTGCCAAGATTATAGAAAGCAATGCCGACTATGGCTCTAAGGTAAATATTAGATTGGCAGATGGTACCCAAGTAAAGCTAAACTCTGGAAGTAAATTAACTTATCCTGAAGAATTTACCGGTAATGAAAGACGAGTTACTTTAACCGGTGAGGCCTTTTTCGATGTAGCTAAAAATCCCCAAAAGCCATTTGTAATTACTACTGGCAACATAAACACCACTGTGTTAGGTACTTCATTTAATGTGCAAGCATCTTCGTTAAGCGAAGTAAAGGTGGCAGTTTTAACTGGCAAAGTAAAAGTAACAGATACTTTAAACCAGCAGCAAGTTTTTCTTTTACCAGAAGATTTGGCAACTGTACAAACAGCAAATGGTAACATAAGTAAAACCAAGTTTGATGCAACACTTGTATTTGGCTGGAAAGATGGAAAGCTAGTTTTTAAAGAAGCAAGCCTTAAAGAAGTACTCAACCAATTAGAAAAATGGTTTGGCTTTACATTCGAAAAATCTATCGATTTTAATGAGCCAACAACTCACGATTATTATTCTGTTTTTCAAAACGAGTCTCTAACAAATGTGATGGAAAACCTTAGCCATACATTTGATTTTAAATATCAGATCGATTACCAAAATAAAAAAGTGCTGCTTATGAATTGAAAGATAAATTCTATGAAAAAAACCAACTGCAGAATGTACAGTTGGTCTCAATTTTCAACCCTGCAATGATATCCAAACTTTGGCCGGTCGGGATGCTTGAAGCAGGAGTTGGAATGGTTACTTATTATTCACCACTAAAGCAAAAGTATGAAAATGATTTTTTTACGACAAGTATTGAAGATGGTTCAATATATCACATTGGGTATTTTTCTACAGGTGCTGCTAATGGGACTATTACATGCCAGCCCAGGAAAAGCTCAAAAAAGTATAGAAAATATATATGTGCACCTCAAAGAAGGTGACCAATCTTTGGAAGAGATATTTAATAATCTGGAGCAACAAACAGGTTTTATGTTCTCTTATCGAAGGAGCGATGTTTCTACAGACAGCTTTGTGAGCAATTACTCAAAAAGCTCATTAGCTGAAGTTCTGAGAGATATTGCTAAAAACAACATGCTCTACTTTAAGCGTGTAAACAACAACATCAGTGTTAAAAAACTTGATAAACCACAACAACTCCGTGTAGAAGAACAGTTTGATAAGCCTATGAAGCAACAAATGCGCATTACAGGAACTGTTTTATCTGATAGAGAAGGTGAGCCTTTGCCCGGTGTTAGTGTATTAATTAAAGGAACAGTAAATGGTACAACCTCTGACCTTAATGGTAAGTATGCGATTGAAGTTAATACCGATGCAGTTTTACAATTTAGCTATATTGGTTATCAGACTATTGAAGTAGAGGTTGGTAATCAAAGTGTAATAGATGTTTCTTTAGTTGATGATACCCGCCAATTAGAAGAGGTTGTAGTAGTTGGATATGGCACGCAGAAAAAAAGTGATTTAACTGGAGCATTGGTTTCTGTTTCTGGCGATAAGCTTAAGAGCATGATGACCACCTCACTAGATCAGTCTTTGCAGGGTAGAGTAGCAGGTGTACAAGTTACTACAAACTCTGGTCAGCCGGGTGGTGGTATCTCCGTAAGAATTAGGGGTGCAAACTCTATCAATGGTTCCAACGAACCACTTTATGTGGTAGATGGTATTCCGATTTCGGGAGATGCAGGAGGTACTGCTGTTGGGTTCGATTGGGCTGGTGGTGGAAATGGCCAAACAGCAGTGAGTGCTTTGGCAACCATTAACCCCGCAGATATAGTTTCGGTAGAAGTACTGAAAGATGCCTCTGCAACCGCCATTTATGGTTCGAGAGCTGCCAATGGTGTAGTTTTAATTACCACCAAAAGAGGCAAGTTTGGTGAGTCTAAATTTAATTACGACGCTTACTATGGCATTCAGCAGCCAAGCAAATATCTGGAAGTGATGAACCTGCAAGAATATGCAGACTACCAAAACGAGAGAGCCATTGAAAGAGGTGTTGAACCACGAGTTGAATTTATGGATCCATCGCTTTTAGGAGATGGTACAAATTGGCAAAAAGAGATATTTAGAGAAGCTGCCATCCAGAGTCATCAACTTTCAGTTTTAGGAGGAAGTGAAAAAACGCAATATGCTATTTCAGGTGGATACTTTAAGCAAGAAGGTACTGTAATAGGTTCGGGTTTCGAGCGCTTTTCACTCAGAATGAATGTGGATAACCAAACCAAAGATTGGTTTAAGATCGGTAATAGCATGATGTTTAGCCGAACAGATGAGCGTATTACTTTGAATGACGATGAAGGTGGCGTAGTTAGTACAGCCATTACACAAGCACCAGATATTCCTGTTTATAATATTGATGGAAGTTATGCTGGCCCGACTATAGATGGTTCTAATACAGGTATTACCAATCCGGTAGCCATGGCACTTGAGCGCGATCTAACATTAAAGAGAAACCGCTTGCTTACTAATCTTTATGGTGAAATTACTTTCTTCCAAGGGTTAAAGTTCCGTTCGGAAATAGGTGCTGATGTGCAGTTTTCTGATAACTATGGTTTCAATCCAACTTATCAATGGGGAACAGTGGTGAACAATAGAGCTAATTCGAGAAGAAGAAAAAATCAAAGCCTGTTCTACATCCTAAAAAATTACCTCACCTTTAATCGTACTCTTTTTAATCGCCATAATTTAACCTTAATGGCGGGTCATGAAATTCAGGAGTCGAGCTGGGAAAACATGATGGCTGGCAGACAAGATTTTGTATCAAACGATATACAAGAATTAAATGCCGGTGATCCTACCACAGCGGTTAACTCACAAGGTAAAGGCAGTGCAACTTTACAGTCTGTTTTTGGGAGATTAAATTACGATTTCGACGATCGCTATCTATTAACCTTTACTATGCGTGCAGATGGTTCGTCTAAATTTGGCCCGAGTAATAAATGGGGTTATTTCCCATCAGCAGCAGTTGCTTGGAAGGTTAATAACGAAGATTTTTTTAATGTTCCTACAATCAACCAATTTAAGTTGAGACTAGGTTGGGGTATGGTAGGTAATGAAGGTATTCCGGGATATGCTTATGGAGCTGCCATGGTTTCTAGAGGAACTCCATTAGGAACCGGTTTTGTACCTGCCAATATCCCTAATCCAGAAGTGCAATGGGAATCTTCAGAACAGTATAACCTTGGTCTCGACCTCGAATTATTTACCAGTCGCTTAAACCTTACTGTAGATGTTTATCAAAAAAATGTAGACAATCTATTGATTACTTTACCAATGCCAAGTTACATGGGTGGCGGTAGCTGGATGGGCATTAGTGAACCTTGGGTAAATGCCGGTGAAGTAGAAAATAAAGGGGTAGAAATTATGCTCAACACGGTAAATGTTACCAAAGGAGCTTTTGAATGGTCAACTGATGTAGTGTTCTCCCGAAACATCAATCAAGTAAAATATATAGGTGGAGAAACAGGTGTAATCTTCGAAACAGTGCAATGGTTTAATACGGTAACCAGAACCACAGAAGGTTACCCAATGGGTATGTTTTATGGGTTTAGAACCGATGGAATCTTTAATAATCTCGAAGAAATTAGCGCTCATGCCGAGCAAAATAGTAGGGTAGATAGAGCTTCTGGCGTGTATCCGGGCGATATCAGGTTTAAAGATTTAAATGATGATGGAGTAGTGGATGACAACGACCGAGAAAATATTGGCAACCCGAACCCAGATTTTACTTTCGGTTTTAATAATCACTTTTCTTATAAAGGTATCGAATTAACCATTACTACCAATGGCTCTTATGGCAATGATATTTACAACTTTGCTAGAAGAAATGCAGAAGGAATGAGAAACCTTTTTGCTAATCAACTAGAATCTGTAAATGATAGAGCTCGATTAGGAATGTACGATGAAAGTGTTGGGCTCAACGACCCAGCAAATGTGTATGTAATTAATGAAGGTACTGAAATGCCAAGAGCTATCAATACCGATCCAAATAATAATACCCGTATTTCCGACAGGTATGTAGAAGATGGTAGCTACTGGAGAATTCAAAACATCATACTTGCTTATACGCTTCCAGAAAAGCTGATACATAAAATCAGTTTACAAAAGCTGAAAGTCTATGCCAATATTCAAAACCTCTATACAATAACAAATTACACAGGGTTTGATCCTGAAATTGGGGCTTATAACCAGAATCCACTTTTACAAGGAGTTGACAATGGTCGCTATCCATTACCAAGAGTCTATACTTTCGGTATAAATGTAGATTTCTAATCTGCTCATTCATTATCAAACATTTTAAAAATCGAGAAAATGAAAAAACTACATATAAGATTTAGATTGTTGGGCTTAATGATTTTGCTAATGGTGTCTGGCAGTTGCAACGAAGATTTTTTAGATAGACCGCCAGAAGACCAACTCGTAATTGATAATTTCTATAGTAATCCAGAACAAGTAAACGCAGCAACCGCAGCACTATATGGTTTCCCTTGGTTCACCATAAACGATAAGGCACTTTGGAGCATAGGCGACGCCATGTCTGGCAACTTGTGGACAAACGATGGAAACATTGGTCAGTTTTATACATTTGGTGTCAATCAAAATAACCCACATTTATTCGAGGCTTGGGAGTCTTTATACAGAGTGGTCGCTTATGCCAACTCGGTTATCCTAAATGTTCCGCAACAAGCTAGTGAATCTGTATCAGAAGAACTTATAAACAGAGCTGTCGGAGAAGGCAAATTTATGCGAGCGACGGCTTATTTCTATTTGGTGAGACTTTTTGGTGAAGTGCCAATTATAGAAGACAATAGTAAATATGCCTTCGACCCACTAATACCGAAAAACCGAGTAGAAGATGTATATACTTTAATAGAACGCGACCTTAAATATGCAGAAACTTATTTGGCAGATGAGTACAGTGGCAGAGATGTAGGAAGAGTAACCACATGGGCAGCCAAAACCTTATTGGCTAAAGTTTACCTTACTTTAAAAGATTACCAAAATGCGAAAGTTTACGCCGAAGATGTAATTGTAAATAGTGGTCGTAGCTTGTTGCCGAATTATGCCGATCTCTTTATGGCAGCAAATAATAACAACCAAGAATCGCTTTTTGCTTTACAATGGATGGCATGTGTAGACTGGGGAACGCAAAACACCACACAAGCATATTGGGCAAGAACTGGTGAGTTAACCGGAGTTGGAGACGGCTGGGGTGGATACACTTCTGCTACCATCGATCTGCAAAACGATTTCGAAGAAAATGATAAAAGGAGAAAAGCTACCTACATGCAGTATGGAGATTTTTACAGTGAGTTAAAATCTGCTGATGGTGGTTACCATTATGACATAGTGAATGACAATGAAGGTAGAGGCCCTGCAAATACACATGTCAAAAAATACGTGATTGGCTCTCCACAAGATAATGATGGTGATGTGTGTTTCATGTCAACTGGTATTAATACCTATATGATCCGTTTAGCCGATGCTTATCTCACTTATGTTGAAGCAGCCATTGGCGATCAAGCAGAAACTTCAGATGCAAAAGCTTTAGAATATTTTAATGTTGTTAGAACTCGCGCTGGACTTCCTTCTAAAACCAGTGTTTCTTTTCTGGATTTATTGAAAGAAAGAAGAACTGAGTTTGCCTTCGAAAGCCAGTATTGGTACGATTTGCTTCGCTACTATAACCACGATGCACAAGCGATGATCAACATGGTGAGCGCTCAAGAGAAAGGCACTTACCAAGTTGCCGATGACTGGGAAGGAGACGAAAATAATCCAGATGCATATGTAGTGAACTCTGTTAACTATTCCCTTACTGATGATAAGGTAATGCTTCCTATTCCGTCTACCGATGTGGATAAGAATCCGCTTTTGGCACCAGATGTTGCAGCAGAACCTTATCAATTCGATGAATAATCAGTTTTTTTCTAACGACAAACACTATGAAGATGAGATATAATTTTAATGCCTTGAGAATCTTGTTTAATAAAACTAACTGGATTTTCCTGCTATGTATAAGTGCGCTATTTTATGCTTGTGAAGATGATGAACTCGGTGCTCCAGAAATTTATGGTTTAAGAATGACTGATCCTGAAAAGGCAGATTCTCTTTTTACCGGAGGTTCCTTGGGTCAGAATATTGTGATACTTGGAGACAACTTAGGCTCTACTAGGCAAGTATTATTTAACAATGTAGAAGCTTATGTAAATCCTAACTATGTTAGAAATGATAACATTATTCTAAATGTACCTACTGAAGTGCCTACAGAACTCACCAATGAAATTACTGTAATTACTGATGGAGGTGTGGCAACTTATTCTTTTGAGGTAGAAGTTCCCGAACCTGTCGTTGATAATGTTTCTCTCGAAGTACTTTCTGGTGGAGAGACAATTATCATAGATGGAGATTTCTTTTTTTCGAGTGAGGTGAGCATTGGTGGTGTAGCTGCCGAAGTAATTACTGAAACCCAAGATCAATTGGTGGTAACAGTAGGAGAGGGCACAACTGGTGGAGAACTCAGCATTAAAACCTTGTTTGGTGAGAGCAGCTACAAATACGAGATAAACGATATGGGTACTTTGTTACTCGACTTCGAAGATGATGGTGTTAGAGATTGTTGGGCAAAGTTAAATATTATTTCTGTTGATACAGACCCTAAGCCAGTGCCACTCATTACAGGCAATTATGGTCATGCAGAAACAGAAAATATGGGGCAAACTGGTTGGTTTGATCCCGGAGTAATCACCACTTGTGGTTCAGCCGGTGTAAGCGGAACTGCTGAGAATAAAGCAGTAAAGTTTGAAATAAATGTGCCTACCGAAATCGAAGCAGGCTACTATCAGATTACCATAGCCAATACATGGAATTACAGCCTTTCACTTTGGGATGATGCCCCATTTAAAACCGAAGGATGGCAAACTATTACGATACCTCTATCTGAATTTGTAACCGGAGATGGTGTTCCCATCAGTAGTGCCGAAAGCGTTGCTGACTTCCTCTTCGTGTTCAAAATTGATGGAGCTGACGAATCCAATCCGGTATTCAATTGGAATATCGACAACCTGAGAGTAGTCAGTGCTCAGTAAATATCAGATTTTCAATTTCATATTTTAAGTTCCATGAGGATGTATAATTAATGGACAAATCGCGAAGGATGCAGGTTTTACTCGCATCCTTCTTTATTCCTCTCAATCTCTTTCAAATCAATATGCAAAAAATTTATAAGCTAGTATTAGCCATGCTTTGTGGTGCCTTTCCTTTTATGGTTTCGGCTCAACAAACAATCGAAAATATTAAGATCAATCAATTTGGTTATAGACCAACTGATACCAAAGTAGCAGTAATTGCCAACCCACAAGAAGGTGTAAATTCAGATGAAAACTATGTGCCGAGTAGTACTTTAGAAATTAGAGAGACCAGTTCTGGCAATGTGGTTTTTAGCGGAACACCAACTATGTGGAACAATGGCGACACGCACGATCAATCTGGCGATAAAGTCTGGTGGTTAGATTTTTCATCGGTAACTGCTCCCGGTAATTATAGAGTTTATGATGCTGAAAGTAATAAAAGGTCTTTTGCTTTTACGGTTGATGAAGACATTTATAGTCATGTATTAAAGCATGCAGTAAGGGCTTTTTACTATCAGCGTTGTGGCACTCCGAAACTAGCAACTTATGCTGGACAATGGAATGATGAAACCACTTGCCACATACACAATTCGCAAGATTTAGCCAGTAGGTTAGTAACCGCCAAAAATGATGCAGCTACAGAAAAAGAACTGTCTGGCGGCTGGCACGATGCCGGAGATTACAACAAGTATGTAAACTTTACTTACAATACTATGCACAGTTTGCTTTTTGCCTATCAGCAAAATCCATCTGTATTTTTAGATAATTACAATATTCCAGAAAGCGGCAATGGTGTTCCAGATGTGTTGGATGAGATTAAGTGGGAATTGGATTGGTTACTAAAAATGCAGTTAGAAGATGGACAGGTTTTGAGCAAAGTGGCTGTTACAGAATTTCAAGCTGCAAGCCCGCCAAGTTCAGATGCCAGTCCAAGATATTATGGTGAAGCTTCGGCTTCGGCTACCAGAACTTTTGCAAGCATAATGGCGCATGCAGCTAATCTTTATAAAGATCAAGCTCAATTAAGTAATTACGCTGACACTTTGTTATCAGCCGCTGAGCTCTCATGGAATTGGTTGGAAGAAAACCCCGGATACTCCAACTATCAAAATACGGGTTTTAGTAGTGCTAATCCTGAAGTGGATGAGTACAACCAAATGGCAAGGCAGATCGGAGCTGCTGCCATGTTATTTGCTGCAACTGGTAAAGAAAAGTATAAAACCTTTTTTGAAGAAAATTACCAAAACACCCATGCTTTTGAGTGGAGTTATTGGTACCCTTATGAAAATACGATTCAAGATATTATGCTGTATTACAGCTCCTTGGAAAATGCCTCCACTGAAGTGAAACAAGCGATAATAGCTTCTTTTGATAACTCATTTAAAAACCATAATGCAGATTTGCTTACTGCTGTAAATCAGCAAGAAGATGCTTACAGAGCTTTTTTAAAAGAACAAGATTATGTTTGGAGCTCCAACAAAGAAAAGGCTGATGTAGGAAGTATATTTTACAATGCTGCTTTGTATTTGAATGATCAATCAACTGACCAATACGAATCTGCGGCGGAAGATTACCTACATTTTTTATTGGGGGTAAATCCATTTTCTTGGTGTTTTATGAGTAATATGGATGATTTAGGGGCTGAGAAATCTATTGCCGAGATTTACCACAATTGGTTTTCTGATGGTACAGATTACGACAATGCGCATACTTCTCCCTTGGGACCAGCTCCGGGTATTTTGTCTGGTGGAGCCAATTTGTATTATGTTCCCGATGGGGCTTATACAGGCCCAACTTTGGAACCGCCATTAAACCAACCTGTGCAGAAGAGATACCGAGATTGGAACACCAGTTGGCCCGAAAACTCTTGGGAAATCACCGAGCCTGCCATTTATTATCAGGCAAGTTTGGTGCAATTGCTATCCAAATTCGCTTCTGATAAACTGCCAGAAAATTTGGTAACCAATACCGATAAAAAGATGGATGAAAACAGAAACTTATTGGTATACCCAAACCCAATGGAATCTGGAAAGTTTTACATAGATGTGCCCAATGGAATTCACATTCAAGAACTGCAATTGATTGACAGTACTGGAAAAACTATCTGGCAACAAGAAGTGAAAAGTACTGAGCTACGACTTAATGTTGCTATTGATTCCCCTTTACCCCGAGGTGTTTATATGCTACACGCCACCACACAAAGAGGTTCTATTTTTAAAGCTAAGATTTGGTGGAGATAGGATTGTTATATTGTTACATGAAACATCTCAAACTTATAAATATGAAGAACTTGCGGAAGAAATAAATTAGCAGCCTTTTCTACTGAAAAACTAAAATATATCGAAAGTATATTTGTTGATTTTAGTAGCTATGAAATTTTATAATATATATTTTATCGTTCTATTCTTAATCTCATTAGGTTGTTCCAACTCTCAAAATAATGATGAACAGGAAAATTTACGGATTAAAGAAGCTTACCATGAAAATGGAGAGCAGAAACAATTTTATGATGATGGTACTTTAAAAGCTTTGTTAAATTATGATAAAGGTTTTTTGAATGGTAAATGTCTATTTTACTATGATAATGGGAAGTTAAAACAATCTGGAAGTTTTGAAAATAACGAGCCATATGGATTATTTAAATACTATGATTCTCTTGGCAACTTTAAAAGAGAAATAAACTGGATATCAGGTAAAAAAGAAGGGCAATCATTTGATTATTATCCTAACGAGAATATCGTAATGTACAACTATTATAACAATGATACTTTAGTTTATAGTAGATACTATCAGGAAAATGGAGAAAGTAGATCTCGTTTAGGATATCCATTTACTACATACGACTTGCAAAATAATATTTTATCAGTAGGTGACACATTGATTTTAGATTTGAAGGTGATTCCTAATCCACCTCATATTAAGATACAAATCATTCTAGGGAATATTATTGATTCTGAAAAAGAACTTTTTGATTCTCCTACTTATTCAATTTCTTCAGGTCAAGACCTCAAATATAAAAGAGTCTATGATAAGAAAGGAGACTATCAGTTAGGGCTAGTAATTGTATACTTAGATAAAGATTCTGGTGAGAATATTGGGGTTTCAATCTATAAAAACAATGATTTAAAGATAAAAGTTATTTAAAGCTTTTCCACAAATCAAATGAGCATCGCAAAAAAAGTTCTTGGTATTGGCTTAGTTGTTTTGATCTCTATCTTTCTATTTTTTGTCATATATCCTGAAATCCTATTTGACTTATCTGCTTGGAAAACCCAAGAAGTTATTTTTCGACACAATAATGACCAAAACCATCGAATAGAGTTCCAAATGCAAGATCGTGGTGCTGTTGGAATCAACAGAAGAATTGTTGAAGTACAAACTTACTTTTTTATCGATTTCGCCAACAAAATTGACACTAGTAAAATCGATAAAAGCAATTGGCAAAAAGTAGATGAATATGTAAATGAATTGGGGCTAAAGTTTGAATAGTTTTCTAAAACAAATACTCAACTTTGTTTTCATTGTATTTTACAACTATGTATTTGTAATAAGAAATATCATTAATAATTATGTGAGACTCATTAATCTCTCCACTAAATGAGAGCATTATGTAGTCTTGAGATAAAATTGGGTTCTTATAAAACTGACTATAGACAAGGTTTTCTATTTCTTTTTGTATTGATTCAGAAATCGAAATCTTTTTGGAAATGAAAAAAAAGTTTGCTGGTGCTATAGGTAAGTTTGAAAAACTTCCATTAAATTTTAATATTTTTAATTTATCAAAATTGATTTTAACAGCGTAATCGATTGTAATATCATTGATATAATACTCCTCTAGGTAATTTTCGTAATGGCCAATCTCTGAATAGGTAATTAAAACCTTATCATTTTCATCTAAAGATAATTTTGCCACACCATCATTGTAATATTCTCCATCGTTGGGTAATTTAAACTTATCGATAATGTGTTTTTTTAAATTGTCATAGGAATAGCGTTGGCATTTACTATAGTAATTTTCATCAGAAAAATCAAAATTAAATATTTGTTCACCACCACCTGTATCCCAATTAATTGTAAACAAAACTCCATTACGTTGTAAGTTTTTTAGTAGGTTAACAACTTGATCCTCTAATGAATAACGATATGGTAGTTTACTAAAAAGGGACATAAGAATTTCTAATTAACCTAAAACAAAGGCTCAGTTTTATTTACATTGTCTTTTTCGACTACATGCTTGTAATATGAAATATCGTTGATGATTATTTGAGTCTCATTAATCTCCCCACCAAATGAAATAGATATAAGGTCTTGAGTTAAAATGGGATTTTTATAAAACTGGTCTTTAATAAGTTCTTTGAGTTCTTTTTCTAGAGCTGCTGAAATTGAAAACTCTTGTTGAATACGAAAGTAGTCTTCGGATTTAGTAGGAAAACTTGAAAATTCTCCAAAGAAGTTTAATGAACTAAATTTATCAAAGTCGATTTTAAGAGAATGTTCAACTACTATATCATCGATTTCATCTACTTCGTTGTCGTAATCATCATAATAAGCAATTTCTGAGTAGGTAATTAAAACCTCATCATTCTCATCTAATAATAACTTTGCTTCGCCATCATTGTAATATTCTCCTGCGTTGGGTAATTCAAATTTATCGATAATGTGGTCTCTTAATTTGTGAAAAACAGAGTTGTCGTATTTATCATAAACAGGAGTTATATTATTCAAATAAAAATTTACTAATGTGTTATCTCCACCTGCATCCCACTTAATGGTAAGTGTTTCTTCTTTGCTCCTTAAGTCTTTTAGCAAGTCAATCACTTCTTCTTTTAGCGACTTTTCTCTTGGATCGTTTTTCTTTTTATTCCAAAACATGGTTTATCTTAAATGTTTAATTTTTTCTAATTCGTCCATTTTAGGTGAAAACTGCCACTTTGCATGGAATTTAAATGCCTTTAGGATAGACTTTATATTTTGTGATGTCGGAATTAACTGACTCAATACTAATGCCTGATCTAGACCTAAAAACTGTTTGACTAACTGCACACCAAAATCGCTGCAAGTAATGAGCAAACTGGCTTTGTTATTAGAAAGCATAAGCGGTAAGTAAATAAACTCGCGTAGTTTTTCATCTTGAATTTCGGGTACTACTTCTAGCAGTGTTTCAAGATGTTCATTTTTAACAAGCCAATCATTGAGTGTGGGAACCATGCCACTTAAATCTTCTTTGCAGTGTTCGGCAGCAATGTCTCTAACTAAGATTGTTTCAGCATCACTGTTTTTAATATAGTCACCAAATAGCCTAATGCATAGTTCAATGCCATAGGTGTTATGCAACAACATTCTGTGCTTAGCATGGAAATAATGCAATTTGGAAGAATCCATAAACTTATGGATTTCATAATAGTCTTCCGCCTTCCCCCCAAACTTGTGTTCCGATAATAAACTATGTTTCCAAATGTCCATTTTAAGAGTTTACCCTTTAACAGTAAAAGTCAATTATAACAATATTCCATTAGCTTTTAAAAAAGCAATCCCTAAAAAAACTACAAATTTCGCCATTAAAACTAATCAATATAGACTGCTCACTGAAAATTGTTAACCGTTCCCTGTCAACTGATACCTGCTCTCTGTAATCTGTTCCCTGACAACCTGTTTACTGAAAAAAATCCATATTTCTTGCGGATCAATTTTAAAAATGATACTTTCAAATTTACAGGCGCAAATATTTTAGATATGAAAATTTTTACAAACAATGAAATTAATCTTTTGGGAGGCGATCCTCCTGATATTGTTTACGTCAAACTTATTTGCCCAGGATAAAATTAAAGTAACAGGTAAAGTAATAGATAATGAAAAACAGGCTCCGCTAGTTGGTGCTCAAGTTTTCATTGAAGACGGCATCGGTACCCTTACTGATAACAATGGTTACTTTAACCTGATACTCACTGAAGGAGATTATACACTTACAGTTTCTTATTTAGGCTACGAAAGAGTAGAAATTGAACTACATACGGATAATCCGAATGTGGGTGAAATTGCTATGCCTGTTAGTAGAACTAGCTTAAATGAGATTATCGTGAGTGCATCTTTGCAAAATTATCGCGACGATTTTAAAGGTGCCAATTACCGCATTAGTCCAAAAGCCATTAAAAATATCAATCCGCTCAGTACCGAAGAAGTGCTAAGAACGGTTCCCGGTTTAAATATAGTGGGCGATATGGGGCTTTCTAACCGACCGAATATTAGCATGCGTGGCTCTTGGGGTCGTCGATCGAAGAAGGTATTGCTCATGGAAGATGGCTCTCCATCTGCCCCGGCTCCTTATGTAGCTCCGGGAGCTTATTACAATCCGGTGAGTGACCGCATAAAAGCCATTGAGGTGTATCAAGGGGCTGATATGTTGCGCTATGGACCCAACAACATGTATGGTGCAGTGAATTACATTACTGCTTTGCCTCCACAAAAAACTGAACTTAGAATGAAGTTGATAGGAGGGCAGCGTAATTACAAAACCGCATTGTTGTCTTATGGTGGTACATGGAACAACTTAGGTGCTTTGGTAGAAGGTGTTTACAAAAAGTTTGATGGTTTTACTGATAATTCTTCGGTGGAAGTATTGAATCTGAATGCCAAGATATTTGCTAAGCTTTCAGATGATCAATCATTGTATTTTAAGGTAAGTGGACAGTTTGAAGACAATCAAGCTTCTTTGAGTTCTCAAACCCCTTTCACTTTCGAAAATGATCCAACTCAAAACCCATTTGATGCAGATAGGTTTACCATGCGCAGGTATGGAGTAGACATTATCCACAAATGGTTGCCGACAAGCAATATCAGTTTAACTTCGAAAATCTATGCTTCCGATTTCGAGCGCGACTGGTGGAAACAAGTAACCACCAAAGTGAAAGCTTCTGAAGTTGAGTCTTATGTAGGCGATCAGATTTTTAATGATCGATACAGTTATTTGCGAGGTTTAAGCTTTAGTGAAGATGATTATTTACGCGTTGGAAGAATCACCAACGGTAGAGAAAGCACCACTGACAGCCGCTGGGCATTTACAGTATCTGGTATTAAAGAAACCTTTAATATGAGTTGGGGAAATACCGATCAGCCGCATGAGTTGGAAGTGGGTTTTAAACTCCATCAAGAAAGTTACAAAGACCGATCACTTGCGGCAGATAGTTCTCGTTGGGCAAGAAGTGGATATACCACCGCAGATTTAAAATATTACCTCTGGTCTGCTTCGGGTTACATCCGCAATGAGTTTAACCTAAACAAGTTTGGTATTACACCAATTGTAAGGTTTGAGCACATCGATATGTATCGCCAAAATATGCTTAGCTTAAGGTACGATCCAGACATTACAGGTTTAGAAGATGGCAGAGAGTATAATGTCTACGATGTATTAATGCCGGGTATCACGCTTGATTACGAAATACCGAGTGGAGAAATTTTCGGGAGTATCTATCAAGGTTTTATCGCACCGTCTAAAGTATTTGGCTTTTTGGTTGAGCAAGATGGCGTGGTTACAAATCCATTGGCTGGCGAAAGCATCAACATTCAACCTGAGTTGAGTATCAATACAGAAATTGGCTGGCGTGGAATTTTACTCAAAGATCGCATAGACGGTCAGCTTACGTATTTCAATAATACCATCAGAAACTTTTATGCTGGCGGGAGAAACGAAGTATTTTCAGAGTTGGGTAAATTTCACATACAAGGTATAGAAGCTGGCTTAAATGTCAGTTTGTTTGAGACTGGCGATCAGGCTCTGCGTTGGTATGGCAATGTTACTTTGTTAAAGTCAGATATTATTAGCGGTAAACTCACCGACAAAGATTTGTTCAGTCAGGTTATACATAATGATGCGACAATCAATGAATTTATCAACAAGGTAAATGCAAATAGAGATGCTTATGAAATTTATGTTTCCGATGGCAATGGGGGAGAAGCACTCTTAACGGCTGAGTCTTTAACAACAGAAGACTTCCAATCTATTACCAGTGCTACTTTGCAATTTGGTGAAAATGGGGTTGACAATGCTGATGCACCTTATTCTCCGAAAGTCAATTTTAACACCGGTTTCAATTACGATTACAAGCGACTTTCTTTGGGTTTAAGTGCACAATATGTAGGCGAGCAGTTTTCAGAGTTTCATAATTTTAGTAATGAATCTGCTGATGGCGCTATTGGTAAAATTCCATCTTATTTCATTATGGATGCCTTTGCCAATTACGATATCATCTTAAAAGGTAAAACCAATTTAAATGTATTTATCAATGCTAAGAATCTTACAAATAATGTTTATCGTGCATCTCGATTAAACCGAGCTACATCAGGTATTTTCCCCGGTGGGTTTAGACAGATTATTGCTGGTATTAATTTAACTATCTAGTCGCTTAGAACTTTGATAAAAAAAGGTAGTTTTGCGACTAAATCTCTAAGATTAATATCAAGAGTAATGAGAATCCAATTAGTAACTCGCAAAACTGAATTGATTATAGCAGCTTTTTATAAAGCTATTATTCAAATATATTATTCATTACAAGATAAAGAAGTCTGGAAATTTCTGGGCTTCTTTATTTCTTTTAAATCTATAGAAATTCCTTGTGTTAAAAATGGGAGCTTAGCAGGTTTTAGATCTGTTATCAATATTACATTCTTATAAAACTCAATTATTTAACTATCTAATAACATTGTACTACAGTTAATTATTTAAACTAAAAAGCTTATTTTTAGCATGAAATATTTTTACTTTTTATCAATCGCTTTTTTATTATTTTCGTGTAATTTGGAAGAAGATAATGAGTCCGAATCTTCTTCTCAACCAGATCTAAAGAAAAAGGTATTTGCAGACAACGGACAGTTAATGATAGACAAAGCCTTTATCGGTATGAGTCTACAACAACTGAAAGATGTATACAAAAAAGCAGAGTTTGTCTCTGAACCAGTGTATGAATATGGCATTGATGGAGAGTCTGATGGAATAGTTGTAGAAAATGAAGGTGAAAGGCTATTCTTTGTTTGGACGATGGATGGAGTTGATACTATTAATGGCATTACGATTTTATCTCCAGAAATTTTAATCGACAGCAATGTGCATGTTGGTATGTCGCTTAAAAAGTTTATGGAGAGATACCCCAATCAACCACTAGAAATTGATGTATTAGACGATAGGTACGAATCTATTCTCGTTGATTCACTCCGTTATTCGGCTAATTTTTTTACTACAGATTCAACAAGAGTTGGTGTGTATAACCACGATACTCCTAGTGGCGAATTTGTAGAAGTAAAACGACCTGAAGCAACCATAGACAGAATTGCTATTTATAAACGATGAAACGGATAGATTTAAGCCACACAATAGAAGATGGACTGGTAACCTATAAGGGTTTACCCGCACCAATAGTTTGCGATTACATCTCAAGAAGAACTTCAAGAGAATTGTATGAGCCGGGCACAGAATTTCAGATTGGTAAAATCGAAATGGTGAGCAATACCGGTACTTACATCGACTGCCCCTTTCATCGTTACGAAGATGGAAAAGACTTGAGCGAAGTACTTCTAGATAAATTTGTGGGGCTTCCTGCTATAAAAATATCCTTTAATTATAAAGAGCTTGGTCTGGCTATAGAAAAGAAATATTTCGAAAAGCTAGACTTGTCTGGTAAAGCGGTCTTGATACATACCGGTTGGAGCAAAAATTGGAAAACAGATAAATACTTCGAAAACCATCCGTATGTAACCGAAGAAAGTGCCAAATATCTCAAAGAGCAAGGAGTTACTTTGGTAGGTATCGATTCTCATAATATTGATGATACCAGAGGCAAAGGCCGACCGGTTCATACCGTTTTACTCGCCGAAGAAATATTAATTGTAGAGCATCTTACCAATTTGGATAAATTGCCTAAAAATCATTTTACTTTTACGGCAGTACCTCCAAAAATTAAAGGGATGGGCACTTTTCCTGTAAGAGCTTTCGCAGAAATTGCTTAGATTTTTGTATTTTCCATCTACCAAAAGAACTGTACATCATCTAAGATTAAACTAGGTAATGGATTATCAAACATTTCAACCACAAGCAGATTTACAATCGCTCATTAGTTGTTATTGGACGTTAGAAGTACCTGCCGATCCGAATGTAAAAAGGCAGCGAATTGTGCCAGATGGAACCATTGAAATGGCTTTTATTTTGGGTGATGATATAAAGCGATATACTTCGGAAGATGAATTTATATTGCAGCCTCGTGCCATGCTACTTGGGCAAACTATTGAGCCATTTTACATCGAGCCAACAGGTTATGTAAACACTTTTGCCATTCGATTTTATCCTTATGGGTTTGCCAATTTTGTAAATGTGCCCATCAAAACCTTGGCAAATAAAGAGACTCCTATAAGTGTTTTGTTTGGAGATATCACCTCCGAAAAGCTAGAAAAAGCAATAATTGAAGCAACCAATACCGCACAAAGAATTGAGATTATCGAAAAATTTCTCCTCCAAAAACTCAGCGAACAAACTACGGTAGACCAAATAGTAAAGCTAACCATAGATGCGCTTTTATCGACTAAGGGAAAAACGTCTATCAGTGATATATTGAAAGCTGATTTGTCTAAAAGACGTCAGTTGGAAAGAAAGTTTGTACAGCAGATAGGCATAAGTCCTAAACAATTAGGTAAAGTTATTCGCTTGCAAAGTGCCTTAAAAATGATGCTGAATGAAGAAGCTGCTAGCTTGACAAACATTGCTTATGAAAGCGAATACTACGACCAAGCACACTTTATAAAAGATTTTAAGGAGTTTACTGGAATTAGCCCCAAAGAATTTCTGGGTAGTGAAAAAATGAAACTTTCTTCCATTTTCTACAAATAAATTTAGTCTGTCGCATTTTTACAATTTCCTTTCTTATTGGCAGCTTAGTATTGTCTTAACATCTTAATTCAGAATTATGAAGAGAACAATACTCGGTCTAATAATATTAGCCTTGGGCTTTACTGCTTGCGAAAACATTAAAAAGCCTCAACTAGAAAATCAAAATGTAAAAGACATGAAAAGTTATGTTTCAATATTTGAAATTCCAGCTACAGACATTTCACGTGCCATTGAGTTTTATCAAACAATTTTAGATATTAAAATTGAGAAAATGGATATGTCTGAAATGGGTGTGCCAGATATGGTGATGGGCTTACTTCCATATGAAGACCAAATGGTTACGGCTGTAATTATGAAAGGTGAAGGCTACCAACCTTCGGCAAATGGTGTAACTATTTACCTCAATGGAGGAGACAATCTTCAAACAATACTTGACAAAGTAGTGAAAAGTGGAGGGAAAATTATTGTTCCCAAAACTCCTCATGCTGATGAAAGTGGATTCTTTGCTTTGTTCATCGACTCAGAAGGGAATAAAATGGGTTTGCATTCCCCAAATTGATTGAGAAAAAAAGAACTTTTACAAGTTTAATACCGAACTGTTTTTTCATTAATCTCATATCTATTTGCTTTAATCATCAGCTTAAGATTGTTAAGTTTGATGCGAAATAAAGATTGAAGTTGCATGGAGGTTTTAGATCAATTGGGTAAAATAATTAATACACCGAGTCCAGATAAATTAAGAATAGTTTCTTTGGTACCATCACAAACAGAATTGTTGTATGATCTGGGTTTGAATGAAGAAGTATTTGGTGTAACCAAGTTTTGTATTAAACCAGAAAACTGGCGTAAGCAAAAGACAGTTGTTGGTGGAACAAAAGCAGTCAAGTTTGAGAAAGTAGCTGATTTGCAGCCCAATCTAATTTTAGCAAATAAAGAAGAAAACGAAAAAAGCCAAATCGAACAACTTGCAGAAAAGTATCCTGTTTGGACGAGTGACATTCAAACATTGGAAGAAGCCTTGATGATGATAAAAACGGTTTCAACCATTGTTGGAAAAGAGGGGAGAGGCACTGAGATTATTGATCGAATAACAACTGGATTTAATACACTTAATAATGTTAAAACAGCAGAAAACTCATCAAAAAAATCGGCAGCTTACTTTATTTGGCGCCAACCTATGATGCTTGTTGGTGGAGATACATTTATTAATGAAATGATGGACTTTGCTGGTTTTTATAATGTCATGGCAGATCAAAATAGATATCCCGAAGTAGATAAGGAAACCTTGCAAAATCTAAATCCAGACTATATACTACTTTCTTCTGAGCCATTTCCATTTGCAGAAAAACATATTCCTGAGTTTCAAGAAATTTGTCCGAATGCTACAATTCTTTTGGTAGATGGAGAGATGTTTTCTTGGTATGGTAGCCGGCTTTTAGTTGCACCTGCTTACTTCAAATCAATCATTAAGTCTCTTTAAAAGAGCTTTTAATATTATCTGGTGCTAAAGGTGAATGGAGCACTTTTTCATTAAAAATTGGAAGCGTAAAAAAGAAAGTACTGCCTTCGCCCACTTTAGATTTTATCCAGATAGAGCCTCCATGTAGTTCTACAATTTTATGGCAATGTGTTAAGCCGATTCCGGTACCTTCGTATTGGCTACGTTTGTGTAATCTTTGAAAAATCTCAAATATCCTCTGGTTAAACTTTTCATCTATCCCAATGCCATTATCTTCTATAGCGAACTCCCAATAATGCCCAACTTTTCTAGATGAAATATGAATAACAGGGGAGACATCCTGTTTTCTAAACTTAATGGCATTGCTTATCAGGTTTTGAAAAAGCAACCTTATCTCTGTTTTAAAAGCAATAATTTTGGGTAGTTCATTAATTATTAAGGTGGTGTTGGTTTCACCTATATATGGAATCATATCTTGTTGAATGCTTTTAATTATGCTTAGACAATCAACTTCTTCCATTTCTTTATCACCGCCAATTCTGGCATAATCGAGTAATGCTTTTACAAGATCGCGCATTCTACCGGTAGACTCTGTAATAAAGTTTAAATACTTATTAGCATCAGTACCAAGCTGGTTATGATACTTTTTATGTAATAGCTCACCAAATGTGGTAATGGTGCGTAGTGGCTCCTGTAAATCGTGAGAAGCAATATAGGCAAACTGTTCTAGCTCTTTATTTTTCTGTTCCAGCTTCTTCACATACTGCGATGCCAGCATTTCTTCAATGGCTTTTCTTTGGGTAATATCTTGCCTTATGGCTAAGTATCTATATATTTTACTATTCTCATCTCTAAAGGGAATTATGGATGTGTGCACCCAATAGTATGTGCCATCTTTGGCCTTATTTTTCACCTCACCAATCCACACTTTACCAGCTTTAATTGTTTTCCATAAGTCACGAAAAAAGTCTTTGGAGTGATAGCCTGAGTTTATAATTGAGTGTGTTTTGCCTAATATTTCTTCTCTTTTAAATTTAGAAATCTCACAAAACTTATCATTTACATAATTGATTATACCTTTTTCATCGGTAAATGCGATAATAGAACTCTGGTCTAATGCATATTTAAATTGCATTAACTCTTGATTAGTAGCTGTTAGAGATTTTTCAAGCGAAGTTTTCTTCTCATCAGATTTATTAAGCCCAAAAGCAATAGTTGAAATGTAAACAATGCATAGTACAAGAAACAAAGCTGTAGAAATTACTACTCCGAAATCGTAGCTAATTAACTTATTGCTTAATAGTTCTAGTAAAATGTAATTTTGAACTATAGGTAGAAAAATAATAAAAGGTAAAAGTCTTCTAAATAGCTTATTGCCAGAATGCTCTCCAGTTAAAAGACCAATTACTCCTTTATTATTAAATTTTAATAGCAATGTAAACGAAAGTACAAAAAATAATACCGAGGTGTGTAATGCCATACTGTTGAAAAAAAACATCCTGCTTTTTACTGGTATTAATAGTAGAAAAGATAATATTGATATAAGTGATAGGATGTTTACCAAGTGTAAACATTGAATAATGGCTGAAATTATTTTTTGTTTTTTTTTATGTATTCCCCAAAAACATAGGCTTATTAAAAAAAAGCAAAAAGCAGTAGATGGAGACATTCTACCAGGATAAGTAGTTGAATATCTGTCAGTAACAAAAAAATTATCTATTACAGATTGGTATTTAAAGATGTATTCTGTTAAGGTAATACCCGAAATAAGCAGTATAAAAAGTGCTACAAACTTATTTAATGTTTTAAAGGTTGGTTTATCTCTAAATGATAATATGAGTCCTACAGAAGTGAAAAGGAATAGGAGGGCAGTATTAAATTTCATTGTAGAGCTATTGGGAAGTATACTAAGCAATATGTCTATATTGAGAAGCCAACCCGTAATTACTGCCAAACTGATGAGTAATGTTAGTAATGCAACAAAAAATACTATTCGTAATTTT
Organism: Chondrinema litorale; assembly: GCF_026250525.1. Lineage (GTDB taxonomy): Bacteria > Bacteroidota > Bacteroidia > Cytophagales > Flammeovirgaceae > Chondrinema > Chondrinema litorale. The sequence continues at coordinate 29,817 of NZ_CP111050.1, read as the reverse complement.
TTATTTGATACCAGATTTATCATGAAAATATGGATAGACAGCAAACAAATAAACCTATTTTTGATTTATTTAAAATTTTGCTGTCGTTAATTTTAGATTAATGGATAGTTAGTAATGCTAATTAATCAAGTTTAGCTATTTAAAATTTGGGGAAATGTAGGTGAAAAGTTGTTCCAATACCAGGAGTACTTTCAACTTCTACATATCCATCGTTTGTTTCCATAATAGATTTTACCAAAAATAAACCAATACCATTACCAGAAACATGATTGTGAAATCTTTTAAACATCTTAAAGATTTTATCTTCTTGAGATTTAAGGTCCATACCCAATCCGTTGTCTTTAATTGTTAGTATTGTATAATTATAATTGGTTCTAACACTGTACTCAAGCTTAAGTTTCTTTTTTAAATCTCGATACTTAAAAGCATTAGATGTTAGGTTTTGAACTACACTGTTCATTAAGTCTTTACTAAAAGATATTTCAGTGTCGCAAGATTTATCAATATGAATATCTATATAGTCTAGCGATTGAGGAACTATGGTGTTCCTAATTGCTTTTTCAATTTTGAGTTTCAGATTAAGTGTTTCTGCACCTTCCTGATTTTTCTCTTTAACTAGAATAGTTATTAGTGAGTTTAATTTGTGTGTAAGTAACTCGAGCGATTCGTCTGCCAAATCTAATAACCGATCTTTTTCTTCATCACTTTCAGAATATTTCAATAAACTCAATATTCCTTTTAAAGATGAAATTGGAGCGTTCAAATCATGAGAGACTACAAAGGCAAATTGTTGTAACTTTTCATTGTAAGACTTTAACTTTTTGTTTGTCATTATTAAAGTCTTTCTCATTTTAAACCTTTCTATTGCATAGCTTATAGATCGCTCTATAGAACTACTGCTAAATTCTCCTTTAATCAGGTAATCTTCGGCTCCCAGTGCAACCGCTTGTATACCCATATTTTTATCATTAAAACCTGTGAGAATTATTACAGGTGTAGCCCCATATTTTTGCTGTACCAATCTAAGTGTTTCTAGCCCATCGCTATCTGGTAAAGACAGATCGAGAATAATTACCGTAGGTAAAAAATCGATTTCAAATTTGTCTAAAGCCGATATTTTTTCTGCAATTTCTAGTCTGGCATTGGCATACTCGGTTTCTGCTAAAAATACTTTAAATATCTCTTGATCAGCATAGTTGTCTTCAATTAACAAAATCCCCGTACTTCGTACTGATTGCTTTGTGTCTGCCATGTTAGTAAGTTAGTTTGAGTTTATTAATACTACGGTTTCGAGCCAAAATTTATTAATTCTATCTGCAATTGATATGTATTCATTTAAATTTTTAGGCTTTCTTAGGTAGCAGTTTGCGTAATTTTTGTAGCAGTTAACAATATCGTTTTCTAGGATGGAAGTTGTTAAGATAATTACCGGAATATGCAGCATTTGCTTATTATGCTTTAACCAAGTAAGCACTTCTATTCCAGTAATTTTTGGAATGTTGAGATCAAGAATAATAATATCTGGCTTTTGATTAGCATTGTTTTGTAGATAATTGATGGCTTCTTCTCCATCAAAACAGTTAGTAATGCTAGTGTTTTGATTTTTTTCGCTTAGTAATTCTTTAAAAATAAGACAGTCTGCTTCATTGTCTTCTATATGTAAGACATTAAAAGTTCTTTCATAGTCTTTAGCGTCAATATTCATGGCTTACAATTTTTTTGAAATGGTAAAATAAAATACACTTCCTTGGTCTTTGTTGGATTCAACCCAGATTTTACCATCGTGCTGGGTAACGATTTTTTTACATAGTGTGAGTCCTATGCCATTACCTGAATATTCTCTTTTTGTATGCAGCCTTTTAAATAGCTTGAATATTCGATCATAAAAATTTGCATCTATTCCAATACCATTGTCTTTAACACTAAAGAGCCATTCATTTGCAGTTTCGTTAAATGAAATCTCAATCTTAGGGTTTACATTTTCTTTTCTGTATTTAATTGCATTTGAGATGAGATTGTGAAATAGCTGTGTTATTAGAACTGGTATACCTTTAATAATTGGGAGGTCTCCAAAAGTAATTGTTGCATTACAATTCTCTATTTGCTCTTTTAAAAGATTTACAGCTTTTTTAATAATCAGATTAATGTTTACTGAAGTGTAATCGTAAGGATGGCGAGTTAGTCTGGAATAGTATAATAAGTCGTCTATAAGGTGTTGCATATGGGAAGTGCCTTCTGTAATTAGTGTAAGGTACTTCTGTTCTGCTTCATCTAATTTACCATCCAGTTTTTTACTCAGAAGTTGAGTAAATGTGGCTATTTGCCTTAGGGGTTCTTGTAAGTCGTGAGATGTTACATATGCAAAGTTTTCTAACTCTTCATTGCTTTCTTTAAGAGATTTAACTGACGTTTTAAGTTCTTGTGTAACTTTTTCTAAATGAGCAGTTTTTTTCTCCACTTCAATCTGAAGCTTTTTATCAGCCTCTTTCATGTTATTAAGATCTAAAAGTGAACGATAATGATCGATTAATTTTGGAATATCACCCTTCAGTTGGAAGAGATGACTTTTGATAATCTTATTGTAATGGTGGATGAAGTCTCCGAAAATGGGAGGTCTACTGCTTTCAATCTTTAAAAATTCAGGTAAAAAATTGAGATTAGTAGTGTAAGTAGATAGTTTAAAATACTCTTTAGAAAGTCTTTGATTCAGAAAAGTTTTTTCCTTTGGGTATGCGGTAACATTGACTACAATTTGGTGACTGTGGAACATGAATTTTAAAAACTCTGTAGGAGTAGTAAATCCATTGACAGCTATTGTAGAAGTATGAGAATTGATAGTTTTTTGGTTGAAAAAATCAAATTTTTTAATCAATGAGCTCTATTAATTAATAAAAATGGGAAAAAACTACTTTATATTACAGAATCTATGTGTAGAACATAAATTATTTCGGTTAGGCAATATATTATCCATGTATGATTTAAATAATAATTAAAAAAAAATGCTTATTTGCGGTAAGAATTGATTGTTTGAAATTTTATAGATACTGGATAAATGGTATCTATATTACTTATAATAATGTTGCAGATACAATATTGTATAAAAAAGTTAAAATCTTACATCAGTAAAAAAATGTTGTATATTTAATATTTATATATTTAAGATATTAGTTTGTAGGTTGTTTCATACATATAATTTGGTAATAGTAGTATAAGCAAGAATATTGCATTGCTCTACTTAACATAAGCTTAATTATTGAATTTTTGTAAGAGGCTTTAAAATCCCATATTAAACCAGTCTATCAAGTGAATTAATAACTACAGTTAATAATATATTTTAGCTAAATATAGATGAAAGGTAACTTTATTATTCATGATAAAGCAAAGCAATACCAATGGTCAGGAGATTGTTTTCTTTCCATAAAATCTTTTCATTCTGGAAAGGCAAATTATCAAGTTGGATTTAAACATTACCAAGTTTATCCCGAAAAGTTTCTAGTTTTAAATGAATGCAGTAAGTATAACTTAACCATTGATAATCAGATAGAAACAGAATCATTTTGTGTGTTTTTTTCTCCAGAATTTGTATCTAAGATTGTTTCATCTAATTTCTCGAATCATGAGCAATTATTAGATTTTCCCCAATTAGAAAGTGGCGGAATGCAGTTTGTTGAAAGACTATATAACCACAATAGTCACATTACAAATCAGCTTTTATATGGCAAAAATTATTTATTGCAGTCTGAGTCAACTCTGCAAAAAGAACAGTTTTTTCACCAGTTGCTCAACGCTTTAGTTTTACACAATAAGGAAGCTCTTCGTGAATCTGATAAACTTGTGTTAAAGAAAAAATCGACCCGAATAGAAATTTATGAGCGACTCCATTTAGCTAAAGAATTTATAGATTCCAACTTTGCAGATGATCTCAGCCTTCAGCAGATTTCGATAGTGGCACTTCTTTCAGAAAATCATTTTTTGCGATGTTTTAGCCAAGTGTTTGGCACGTCGCCATTCAAATATATTTCGCATCTGAGGATATCTGAAGCTTGTAAGCAGCTTAAAGAAACAGATAAACCTATTAATGAAATTGCTATGAGTGTGGGATATTCAAGTATTAGTAATTTTAGCTTTTATTTTAAAACTATTGTGGGAGTATCTCCATCTAAGTATAAAATGGTGATATATAGTAAGCCTAAAACTGTGTATTCTATTTCTTTTGACAAAAAGAAAAAATGAAAGCAGCATCAGTATTTACCATTTGTATTTTAGTCTCATTTACACTCAAGGCAAGCGATATGATCGACTCAATTAAATCTGTATTAAAACAAAAAGATATTTCTAAAACCATTGCATTAATTCAAGCTAAACCAGAAATTTTGGAAACTAGCGACAAAAACGGAAGCTCAGGTTTTATGCTTATTGCTTATAGTGGTTTACAATCTGCTTTAGAAGAAGCTATTTCACTCAAAAAAGCTTTCACTTTTCATGAAGCTATTGTATCAGGACAAATAGCAATTGTAGGAGAATATTTAAATAACAAAGATAAAGCCTTTGTAAACTTATATTCTAGTGATGGTTTTACACCTTTGTCACTAGCAGCATTTTTTGATCAAACTGAGATTGCCATTTTGTTGCTAGAAAATGGCGCTGATCCAAACTTGCAGGCTACAAATCCTTCGAAAGTAAATGCATTACATTCTGCTGTTGCCAAAGAGAATCTTGATTTATGCAAAAAACTGATAGATTTTGGCGTAAATGTAAATGCAGTTCAAATGCAAAACGTAACGGCATTGCATTCAGCATCCCACAGAGGAAATCTAGAATTAGTGAAGTTACTTGTTGAAAATGGTGCAGACACTGAACTCAAAATGGAAAATGGAGACTCAGCACTTAGCATTGCTGAAAGAGAAAACAAAACTGAAGTAGCTGAGTATTTGAAGCAAAAATAATTTCAATTTGCTCATTAGCTACTTTATCTTAAAATCAATCAATGTCGAAAAAACTATGGCATCTTTTTGAGTCCACTTTTGGTAAATGATGCCTGTGCCAACACTGATGTATGTTTCTATTTTTTCATTTGGCATATCTTCGGTTATAATCTCATATTTATGGCATTTAAATTTGCCTACTGGAGTTTTGATCTTTTCAACACCTTTATAAACTTTTATATGGTTTACCTCATAGGTGATGTATTCTAAATCTTGGGTTTTATCAGGTTTTTTATAAAATAGAATTTCTTCATAATTTCCTTTCTGATCTGTAGCGAAAGTGTCCAATTCCACTTGCCCTTCAGCAGTATTTCTTACTGTAAAATCATCACCAAATTCGTTTAAAACATACCAATCTTGATTGTTGAATTTTAAAACTTCCTTTATCGAATTGGTGATGGTATCTATCTCTTCTGAGCCATCATAATAAATGGTTTTTTGTTCGTAAACCCAGTAATTATCTAATTTTAAAGGGATTAAATCTTGAGCCTTTAAGCTATTGGAGACTAACATCACTAAAACAATATAACTAATTGGATAAAGTTTAGGAGCAAAAATATCATGAAACATAGCAAAAATTAATGATTGAAGTAGTTAAGCTAAGTTATTGTTTTTTAGACAAAGTCCAACCAATTTTAAATGTCAATCTCAGCATGTTGGCCTTCGAATTATCCGATAAGTATTTATTAGGTTTAAGCTCAATCCCATTCAGATTTTCAGCTAAATTGAGGGCGTCATAGCTTGTATAAATACCAAAAACTATTCTTTCATCTTTTGGATAAAAGCGAATGCCTAAGTCAAATCCATAATAAAAAGATTGGTCATTTTTGCTATTTTGATAAGTGGTGACTTGATAATTATCGAATCCTGAGGTGTTAGAAGTTTCAAATTCATAGTAGGTTGATTTGGCTGTTTGCCATGCATAACCAACCTTTGGTGAAAAGAGCAAATACATATCATCTGCAATTTCAATATTTAGTTCAGGGCCAAAAGAAACTGTAGGAATTGTATTGCTAATGTTAGTTTCAGAAATATCTTTCCAGTGTTCAAAATCAAATTCTGAATCAGTCCAATTAACATGGTTTACATGAGTATGAATTGAAGCGCTAATTAATTCATTAAATCGATAAGTAAATGCTGCGCCACCAAAAATACCATCTTCAAAATTACCAGAAGTTAAAAAACTACCGGCTTCTACAGATAAATAAGTTTTTTGAGAATAAGCAGAACTGCTAAAAAGTAAAAATGCGCTTAGAATCGTAATGAGTTTGTTTGTCATGTTTGAGTTAGTTATCAGAGATTTTTTAGAGTTATTTAAAGCTATGTTCAAGGCCAAACCAAAACTTTAGATAACTTCTGAATGACAAACCGATTAACTAAGCAGACATTTTTTAACTGATTTTAACTTTGAGTTTAATTACTCACTTTCTCATACTTTTCTCCACATCCTTCAATACATGGGTAATACAAAATCAAATAAGAACTCTCCACAACAAAATGAATCTTAAAATCTCCATAATCACAATCTGTGGGTGTAATGGTAGAATCTTGTAGTGAATAAATTCCAGTTGAAGAGCCATTTGAGTTATTACCTAAATTGCATAGGCTTTCGTTGGTTGAAACTTCATTACTTGCTAAAAAGGTAATTGTTTTGTCACTTTCAACCTCATTAAATTTCCCGCTTCCATTTCCTGGGTCAGCATAGATTTCTTTTAGTTTCCATTTACCAACAATGCCGGCAGTTAATTCTACTTCTTCATTTTCATCACATGTAAAAGCCATGCAAGCTATCACGATCATCAATAGTGTGTTTCTCATAAAATTAATGTGTTAGTGTTTTTTAGCCAATACGGGCTTTTTGACCTTTTTTGCTGCAATGCTCCAATATTATAATCATAAAAAAAGGTGATTTACTTCAAGAAAATCACCTTTTTGTTTTGTGTGGGATGTTATAGGCTATATGCTAATTTATTTTGTGCTTTCTTTAAAAATTACATACACATACACGCTTTTTTAACTCTTCCATCACTACATTTAAGCACGAAACCAGCTATGAATAAGCTTATGGTTGTTGGCATGTACTTGTTTACAATCAATAAGCACAATAACTAAAATTGATGACTATAAAGATATTCCCTTTAGCAGGGCTTATATCCATTATCTTATGGAAAAGCTTTAGCTCTTTTACTTACGTCCAAAATTCTGAAACCAATCGCGATAAAGGCCAAGAATTATATTTGAGGTATTGCGCTATTTGTCATTTACGACCTGATCCTAAGAGCCTTAGCAAAGAAATTTGGCGAAATAATGTATTGCCAGCTATGGCAACTCGGATGGGTATTGTTTATCCAGGAATAGATCCACTTGGTGGATTATCTAAAGAAGAACAAGAAGTAATAAACAAGAATCATATAATCCCATCTCAGCCATTACTGAGTTTTGATGAGTGGCAGCAACTCGTTGATTATATAGTTGAAAATGCACCTGAAAGCATTCCAGTTGACGAAGAGCGCTTAACTAGAAATTTGCCTTTAAAGAATTTTGTAGCTCATGATATTAAACTGGAAGATGAAAAGCCTTCATTAATTACCAGTCTTAAATATAATAATGAGACCAAGACTCTATGGTTTGGCGATTATTACAATAGTGTTTATACATGGCAATATCCTAAAGGAATTATCAATGAGGTAAAAACTAATAGTCCAACTGTAGATTTTTCTTTTGACCATGATAAAACCTATTTTACAGAAATAGGAAGTTTGTATCCAACAGAATTAAGTACGGGATCATTTGTGAAATATGAAAATGGTAATTCCAGTACATTACTATCATCTTTACATAGACCAGTAAATTCGGTTGTAGAAGATTTAGATGATGATGGCGAGCCTGAATTTATTGTTTGTAATTATGGAAACAGAATTGGATCGTTGTCTTTATTTACAAAAGATGATTCGGATGGATATTCGGAGAAAGTTTTATTTGGTATGCCTGGTGCTATAAACTGTCAAGTAAAAGATATAGATGGAGATGGCAAAAAGGATATTATTGCAATGTTTGCCCAAGGAGATGAGAGTGTTTATATTTTTTACCAAAAAGATAATTTAAAATTTAAGAATAAACGAATATTGCGTTTCCCACCACATTATGGTACAACTGACATGGTGTTGACAGATTATAACCAAGACGGTTTTACTGATATAATTACAGTGCATGGTGATAATGCAGACTATTCAAATATTTTAAAACCTTATCATGGTATTAGAATTCATTTGAATAATGGTAAAGGTTCATTTAATGAAAGTTTCTTTTACCCAATATATGGTGTAACAAAAGTCTTAGCAGAAGATTTTGATAAAGATGGAGATATTGATTTGGTTGCAACTGCATTTTTTCCAGATTTTAATGAGCTTGTAGATGAATCTTTTTTATATCTGGAAAATATTGATAGTGAAGAGTTTAAGTTTAAATCATACAATCTAAATAGAAATATTCCGATTAAAAGTCTAGCACTTATAAAAGCCGATGTAGATGGTGATGGCGATATGGATGTGGTAGCCGGACATTTTGCAGATACTCCTAGTAGAAGTGTACCAAAGAGCGTAGATGATAAGTTTCACTCAGCAAATTATGGTTTAACTGTTTTTATTAATCAGTTACATAAACGAGGAGAATCATCTGGTTTTCCGGGATATTGATTGTATTTGAATATTAGAATTTAAACAAAATAAAAGGTGATTTACTCTGTGTAAATCACCTTTTGTGTTATAGAGGAATCGCTTATTTCTTGATTATTCTAGCTCCAAAAATTGGCCCTGCTCTATGCCCAACATGTGGTTGGAAAGTGATAGTCACTTTGTTCTTATTAGCAGTTAATGTTTCTGGAATATCATATTGAACATCTAAATAATAACCATCTTTTTTACCAGAGATATTTTCAGTAGCGATTTTTTCACCATCAACCAAAATATCAAAAGTTTTAGAGCCGGTAAATCCGCCCCAATATTCAATGTTTAACGCTTGTGGAGCATCTTTAATCACGTTCATTTCGAAAGAAAACCAACCACCGCGGTTTGCATGTCTTGCTTTGCGCCCTTTAAATTCGATTACTTCTGTGCTATCTCCTTTAAAATTGTGGTTACGCTCTGGCTGCATTTCTCCTGGTTGGAAGAAGTCGTAAGTAGCAGCTTCTAATTGTTTTTTTCTTTCTTGATCAGCTTCGTAATCAGCTTGTCTTTGTTCCCATTTTGCTTTGGTAAACAAGTCGAAGTAAACAGAATATCTTCTATTATGAGTTTCGTAAAAAGGCTTTAGCTCAAAATCTCTTGGGTGCCCTACTCCATTCGTTTTAAAAGTATTTGCATCAGCTTCTGAAGCTACTAACCAAGTACTTGGATCGCGATTTTCCGACATAATTACTGGTACAAAATCAGGGTCTTTTGCTTTTGGGTCGTCTTCTGTGCCTAAATCGCCAGCCATCACTAAAGGTCCGTACATAATCGCCACTCTGTCGGCATCGTCTGGCATGCTTTCTAATCTCAAGTTAAATGGCATTTGTACTTCAATCTTGTCACCAGTTTTCCATTCTCTGGTAATAGCATAGAATGAGCCCGGCACCTGACTAGATTCAAATGCTTCACCATTTACTTTTACTACCAATTTACCTTTTTCTAACCAGTAAGGATGTCTAAGTTTCACTGTTAACTCAGTTGGTTGAGTTGTTTCAAAAGTAAAGCTTGTCCCCTGCTCTTCTGGGAATTTGGTATTTTGTGTTACTTTAATTCCCTTCTCTTTCCAGTCTAATTCTGATGCTATAAACTGGCTTACATAAAGAGCTTCATCATTATGGTAATAGATATTTGCTGCATACTTGCTATGGTTTTCCATACCTGTGCCAATGCAGCAGGTAAACCAGTTAGGATCTTGGTATACTTTATATCCACCCATCTCTAAAGACAAGTTATAAATCACTCTACCATCGTTCGGGTTTTGAGAAGAAAGTATCTGATTGAATAAAGCTCTTTCGTAGTAATCTGCTACTTCTGGTGAAGCTTCCCATTCGAATAGATGTCTAGAAAGTTTCAGCATGTTATAGACGTTGCAAGTCTCGGTAGTTTCATCGCTCAATCTATTTCTAAGGGTATCTGGTGCGCCAAAATATTCATGGTTTGCATGTCCGCCAGTAACATAAGAATGATGATTTACTACAGTTTCCCAGAAGAAATTGGCAGCACTACTGTCTTTCTCATTACCTGTTAACTCATAAATTCTTGCCAAACCAATGAGCTTTGGAATTTGCGTGTTTCCATGTTTTCCGGGTAAAATATCTTCGCCAGATGCGAGTGGGTCTAAGATAGCTTTGTGGTAAAATACATCTGCTAATTTCAGGTATTTTTCCTTTTTAGTATCTACATATAAATCTGCCAAAACCTCATTCATACCACCATGCTCACAGTGTAACATGTTTTGAATTTGATCATCATTTAGGTCTTTTACTATGGTACCCACCCAATCGGCAAATTTTGTTTCAACAGTGATTGCTTTTTCGTTTCCGCAAAGTCTGTAAGCATCGCGCAAACCTGCCATAACTTTATGCATGGTGTAATACGGTGCCCAAAGCCCGTTTAAGTCGAAGCCTTGTGAGCGAATATCTCCTTTGGCAACTTCTTCGGTAAAGACTTTTTTGCCTTCTGGAAAAGCACCAATATATCCGTCTTTATCTGCATTTTGGCATTCTTCTAACTCATCTACAATATAGTTTACTCTGTCTAAATATACTTGTTCTCCAGTTGTCTGATACATTAAAGCCAAGGCGCTGAGGTAGTGCCCTAAAGTATGACCTGCTAGGGTTTCGCTCTCCCAACCTCCATACATTTCTGCTTTTGGTTTTAAGCCGGCTTCTGTTCTAAATCTGGATAAAAGTCTGTCTGGCTCGTAGTTGAGCAAGTATTGTTGGTTTAACTCTGTGGCATGTTTAAATGGTCCATCGAGCAGTTTTACTTGTGTGAGGTCAAAAGGCAAAACCTTGAATGAGATTACCTCAGGACCATCTTTTTTAACTCTGCTTTCTTCTACCTGTGTGCTTTGCTCCATTTGCTGGCATCTTACCAGTAAGAAAGCAGCAAGCGTTACAAGCGATAGTTTTTTTAAAAGTTTCATTGTGTGATCTTCAAGTATGTAGAAGGATTTAATTCTGATATGAGGATTGAGGATTTTCAAGAAGTAAGATTTTGAATCACCTGAAAATCCTCAATGTTATGGCAAATTAGTTTACAATCAATTCGTGGATACCTGCTGAGAACTTCGCATCAAGTTGAAGTTTAACTCGAATTGTACTTGTTTTTACAGGATCGAATTTAATTGTATTCCAATCGTCTTTTACAACTTTGTATTCTTCTGAAGTTGGTACGGGTTTCCATTCATCGCCATCTTTGTAAACCACTTCCCAAGAAGTAGGAATTCTACAACCACCGAATGGAGCATCATCATACCAATAAACTTTTACCTCAGAAACCTCTTTAGGAGTTTCAAACTCATATTCCACCCATTCTGAAGTTCCGGTTTTTGGCCACCAGTGTAAATATGGGTTAGAAGAATCGTTTGAGCTTTTTGGATAATACTGATCTTTGATAGCGATAATCGCTTTACTTTTTACTGAAGCGGTTGCTTTACTTTGGCTTGCTACAGTTGGAGCAGGTAAAGGTTTGGTAGCAGATTTTTCTGTTGGTAACCAAACTCTCATTTCTCCCGGACCTCTGTTGTTCCACAAATAGTAAGGGATCAGTTTCATCGGTTTGTCTTCTGAAACTGTAATTGATTCGTCGAGTTCTTTTTTAGTTGATTTAGCCTCTCCTTCAATCACAGTAACTCCACCATAAAAATCTGGATCAATAGAAGCTGTTAATTTGCTCGTAGGATCGAAAAGTAAGTTTAATACATGTCCATCTTTATAATCTGCCCATTCTGTACAGTAAACAATTGGCCCACGTTCGATTGCCACTTTTCCATTGTCTTCTGTAATTTTCTCATTAGCTTTTACTTCTCTAATCTCATAAGGGAATTCAATAGAGATTTTATCTCCTTTTTTCCACTTTCTCTCGATGTTTACATAACCTTTCTCATCCACTTTATATTCAACTGCTTTACCGTTTACAGAGATTTTTGTGGTCTCATCAGATTTATCTGCATAAGTGTATAAATCGCTTGGAACAGGTTGGTTTTTTGCCCATCCCGGAATACGTATCTTGATGTTGCTTTCTACTGGTTTTGCAGAGGTTACAGAAATTTCTGTGGTGCCTTCCCAAGGTAATTCAGCCTTTTGAGAAAGTGCTAATTCTTTTTTACCTACTTTAAAAGATGCATCACTGCTGATGAAAAGATTTACATATACATCAGATTCATCTTGAGCGTAAATCATACCCGGCATGTAAGGTAAAAAGCGGGCAACATTTGGTGGGCAACAAGCACAGCCAAACCACTCACTACGAGAATGCTGACCATAAGAAGCCAATGGATTTGGATAGAAGAAATGATCTCCTGAAACAGATACACCAGAAATTACATTGTTGTACATAGAAAGCTCCATTACATCAATGTACTTGCTATCACCAGACATTAAAAACATTCTGTGGTTCCAGAAAGCATTTCCAACTGCTGCACAAGTTTCATTATAAGCAGACATATTTGGTAGAACATAAGGTTCATCGAAACCTTCGTGGTTGCCAGTCGCTCCTATTCCACCGATTACATACATTTTAGTGTCTACCACATCGTGCCATAGTCTGTCAATGGCTTCAATATAATCTCTATTACCAGTTAATGCAGCAACATCAGCCATAGCAATCCACATGTAAGTAGCTCTTACTGCGTGTCCAACTGCTTCACTTTGTTCTGTTACTGGTTTGTGAGATTGGTTATAAGTGGTTGGGTTGCCAATGCCTTTTTGACCTCTTATATCCAGAAAATATTTTGCGAGATTCAGGTATTTTTCGTCCTTAGTTGCTCTATATAATTTAACCAAACCAAGTTCTACTTCTTGGTGTCCCGGATAATCTTCAATTTTTCCTTTGCCAAAATCTGCATCAATACGATCGGCAGCTTTAATGGCAATATCAAGTAAGGTTCTTTTGCCAGTAGCTGCATAATGTGCTGTGGCTGCTTCGAACATGTGACCAAGATTGTAAAGTTCGTGGCTAAGGTCGTTCACTTTTTCCCAGCGAGAAGTTCCTACCCAAGAGTGTAGGTTTTTACCGATGGTTCTATTCGTGAATAAATATCCATCGTCTTCTTGAGCAGAGTTTACAAAGTAGATTAATGAGTCTACTGTTTTTTCGAGCTCTGGGTCTGGATATGTTTGAAGCGAATAACTGGCTGCTTCAATTATTTTATAGATGTCAGAATCATCAAATGGATACTCAGAGCAGAACTTCCCATCCATTAAACCACCAGCGATTTTAAAGTTATCTACTCTACCAGACTCCAAACTTTTTTGGATGGCAATTGGAATAGTAACTTCGTGGTTGGTTTTAATTTTGGGTGCCCAAAAGTTGTCTTTGATCTTAACCTCTGTAAAAGGTTTAGGTTGTATTGGGTAGTCAGCATTTTGAGCAAATACTGAAGTTGATAGAACGAGCGCTAGCCCCGTTATCAGAAATTTAGTTATCTTCATTTTGTTAGTTTTAAATTCTGTAATTGTGTGTGCTTAAATTAGTAAAGTATAAAAAAGACACTCCTAATTTTTCCTTAAAGGTAATAAGGAGTGTCTAAAATCTTCATTAATATCCTGTGTTTTGACTTAAATTTGAGTTCGTTTCCATTGCCGATTGTGGTATTGGGAAAATTGTATGATAGTCTCCATTTGGTGAGTGTGATAACCAAGATTTTGTAGTAAATACACCAAAGCGAATTAAGTCTTGCTTTCTGTGGTGTTCACCTACGAATTCCCATGCTAATTCATCTAAAAATCCACCGTATTCTATATCAGCTCCACCTTCGTGGGTGATAAACTCTCCATTTTCTTTTTTGCCATAATCGTAAACACTTCCACCAGTTAAATCACTGGCAGTTAAAGTAGCTTTTTCTGGATTAGTGTTACCAAAAGCGCGAGCTCTCACTTCTGAAACAATACTTGCAGCTTCATCAGTTTGCCCCAAACGCATCAGGCATTCAGCTTTAATCATTAAGGCATCAGTATATCTATAAAAAGGAATATCATTGCCTTGGTTACCATCTAAACCCATTTCGATTTCGTATTTGATAAAGCGATAGCCTTCGTTAAACTCAGCTGCATCTACACTGGTCATGTAATTGGTATAATCAAGCTGAGTTCCATCTTCTAAAATAATTGGCTCACCGGAACTGTCGTATTGCAAACCACCTAACCAGCTAATACTTTTTCTTTCGTCATCTTCATCGTAGGTATCGATAAACTGAGGAATACCGGCACTTCCTCCCCAAGGTGAACCTGCTAAATTAAAAGTTGCTTGGCTAGCTCCATATAGAGTTTTATATGGATAATAAGAACCTTGTGCATACACATTATCGAATGGAATGGCTAGAATTACTTCGCTATTATAACCATTATCAGCAGCGAATAGGTTGGCATAGTTACTTTCTAAAGAGAAGCCTCCATTATCAATAATTTCATTTACTTCGGCTAGTGCATCACTCCATTTGGCTTCTCCAATATACACTTCTGCATTGAGGTATAATTTAGCCAAAGTCATGTAGGCAGCCCATTTGGTTACTTTACCATAGTTTTCTGAATTGCTAGTTTCTGATAAGTAAGGCATCACTTCGGTTAATTCACTTTCTATAAAAGAGAACACTTCTTGTCCGCTACTTTGTTCAGGTAGAAAACCTTCGGGAACATCGAATTGTGTTACGATTGGCACATTTCTAAAATTATCGAGTAGCAAGTAATAGTAAATGGCTCTCAATGCTCTTAGCTCGTAAATCACACTTTCTTTTTCCTCAACACCTTCTAAGCTTTCGATTTGGTAGATGGCAAAGTTTACACTGGTAATGGCACTGTAAACACTACTCCATAAACCTTCGGCATGACCCAATGTTGGCCCCCAAGTATGTTTGTGCATGGTGATGTATAAATCTCCCCAACCGATGCCGACTCTGTAAGGAGTTACTATCAAATCTGAAGATTCTTCGTACACATCTAACAGTCCATTCCAATTCCAGTAAATACCTCTAAAAGAAGCATAAGCCGGAGCGATTAAACTATTTAAATCGTCAGCAGTAAGTTGGGTATTTTCTGCTGTTACAATATCGTAAAGGTTTTCTTCTAGGTCTGTACAAGAGAAAGTAAAGCTTGTAAACAGCGCCAGAAATAGTATATTTTTATATTTATTGATCATAATTTCAGTGATTAAAAGGTGATGTTTAAACCAAGCGTATATGTTTGGGTGATCGGATATTTGTCGCGGTTGTCGTTACCCGATGCCAGAATGCCAAAGTTAGCGTCAGGTGCCAATTCTGGGTCTAAGCCTTTGTAACCAGTAATGGTTGCCAAGTTCGAACCAGAAGCATATACTCTGAAAGATTCAATAAAGCTGATTTTGCTTGCATTGAAATTGTATCCCAAGGTGATGTTTTCAAGCTTTACATAATCACCATCTTCAATGTAATAGCTCACATAAGTTTGCGGGTAATCCAGTACTGCTTTGCCATAAACTTCGTCAAATGCAGTGGTTAGCATATTGTAGTTAATGGTTGGATTCTCGTAGAACATGCGTTGGAAATTCAAGATTTGGTAATCGAAAGCACCAGTTAAAACTATGCTCAGATCAAAACCTTTGTAGCGGAAAGTGTTTGTCCAACCTGCATTAAAGTTTGGAAGGCCGTTACCTAGATATTGCTTGTTATCGTCGTTATAAAGTTCTTCTGTAAGTGTTTTTGTTTCTCCTTCAGATGTTTCAATTACCCATTGCCCATCTTCCGTGATATCCACCGTTTTTAATCCCCAGAAATTGCCAATTGCTTGTCCTACTTCTACTCGGTGTGTGGCAAAAGAGATCGGATCACCAGCATTACCTGTATTAAAATAGTCTCCCTCAATTTCGTACAAATCGTTAGAGAGTTTGGTTAACTTGTTCTGATTGTAAGAAAAAGTAAGTGTAGAATTCCATTCGAAACCTTCTGATCTTACAGGAACTGTGTTTAAAAGAATTTCAATGCCTTTGTTTTCCATTTCTCCCACATTTGCCCAAACATTGTCTGATACATTCGGTGGTTTTGGTAAGCTGTATTGGTAGAGTAAATCGGTTGTTTTCTTGTTGTAAAGGTCAATAGCACCAGAAACTCTATTGTTTAAGATGGCGAAATCTAAACCGATGTTGGTTTCCATACTTTTTTCCCAACGCAAGTTCGGGTTCGGGCTATTACCTGCTGTTAGACCTTTTACCCATTCACCATTGTTGTAGTAAACAGTTCCGGTGTAGGTATACACTGTTTGAGAAAGGTAAGAATCATTCGGCATTCTACCAGTTACACCATAACCCACGCGAAGTTTTAGGTTATCTATAAAAGAAGCGCTTTTGAGGAATGTTTCATTACTAAGTGTCCAAGCTGCTGAAACTGCCGGGAATGTTCCCCACTTATAATTGTTACCGAATTTAGAAGAACCTTCTCTTCTGATACTTGCCAAAACGTTGAAGCGATCATCGAAGTTGTAAGTTACCCGTCCGAAGAAGCCAGCCAAAGTGTTGTCATTTTTATAGCTGCCCATAGATGCTTTTCCATCTTGTAATGCTTGACCATGACCGAGGTTGTTGTAAGAATATGCATCTGTTGGGAAATTGTAATTGCTAGCCCAACCACCTTCGTTTATGATGTATTGGTAGCTATAACCTGCCATTGCACTCAGTTTGTGGCTTCCTGAAATTTTGGAATATTTGGTGGTTAGTTCGAGGTTATCTGTTTTTGAAGCAGCATCACCTCTTGAAGCAAATCCATTTCTACCATTTAAGGTATTAGAATAGTGTCTTTTAGTTTCAGAATATCCTCTAAACTGATCGAATCGCTTAGTTGCCAAAAGCAAATTAGTTTCCCAACCTGGTAGTAAATACAAAGTGGTATTGGCTGTTAGCCTTGTCCAGTTGTTTTGTACAATACCATCTGTTTCTTTAATCATCGCTACTGGATTGTAATACTGGAATCTGGAAGTTTCTATCCAGTTTCCTTCGTCATCCAGCGGTCTGTCTGTTGGGTTTCTAATCAATGCTTGTCTGTAAATAAGTGAGTTGAATGATGCACCATCACCCAAAGCACCAAACTCTTGGTTACCTCTTAGCAAGTTTACATTGATCTTCAATTTATCGTCGAACATGTAATGATTGAGGTCTAGCGAGATTTTAAATTCTTTGTTCTCCGAACCTGTAAATACACCCTCTTGATCCATGTAATTTACATTGGCTGAGTAGCTAGAAGTACCGTTTCCTCCTCTTAAGTTTAAGTTATGATTTTGGATGTAGCCTTTTTGCGTAATTAAATCTAACCAATCTGTATTGTATTCTTTGTCTTCAAAAGGAAGTGTATAACCTTCAGAAATGAGGTTTCTCATATCACCTGCATCTAGAAAATCTGCTTTTTTACCCAAAGAAGAAATCGCTGAATAGTGCGAATAAGTAAGTGAAGTTGGAATATCTCTACTTGCAGATTTTGTGGTAATTAAGATCACACCATTTGCACCTCTGGTACCATAAATTGCAGCGGCAGAAGCATCTTTTAGTACATCGATAGAAGAAATATCGCTCGGAGCCAAATCGTTGATGCTACCCGGAACACCATTTATTAGAATTAAAGGAGTGGTGCTACCTGCGATAGAAGAAACCCCTCTTAACAAAATAGAAGATTCAGACGAAGGATCACCAGAACCATTGGTGATTTTAAGGCCTGCTACTTTACCTTTTATCAGCTCAGAAGCATCTCTCATAGCACCTGCAGTAAAGTCTTTTTCTTTTACACTGGCTACAGCTCCTGTAACTTCTGTTTTCTTTTGAGTACCATAACCCACTACGATAATTTCGTCGAGTTGTTCAGAGTCTGGCTCAAGTGTTACATTAATTTCAGATTGCGTATTTACTTCAACTTCATCAGTAACAAAACCGATAAAGCTAAATTGTAAGATAGAACCTGATGTAACACTGATGTTATATTCACCATTAATATCAGTAGTAGTTCCGTTATTAGAACCTTTTACTAAGATACTCACACCCGGTAAAGGCTCGTTGTTTTCGCCAGATATTACTTTTCCAGCAACTCTTACCTGCTGTACTTCTTCTTCAATTGGAGCACTGTTAAAGTAACTGTCTGATTTTTCGACAACTATCGTATTATTTACTCTTTTAAATTTGAGTTTTGCATCCTTGGCAAAGTGTATTAACATATCGCCCAGTGTCGCATCGTTTTCATCTAGATTTACGGTCTGTTTTAAGTCCAGATCGTTGGGGTACAAAAACTGGAAATTAGACCTTGCTTCAATCCTAGAAAATGCTTTTTTAAGGCTCACATCATTTATCCTCACATCTAGATAAATGTCGTGCAGACTTTGTGCACTCGAATCTTTGGCTATAAGTATGCTCAGAAACATGCATTGCAGTATACAACCATAAAAAATCAACTTTGTCATAAACCAAACTTGATGTAAAAGTTTCAATTTCATAATTTTAGGGGTTTTTAATGATACATTGATTCAATGTACTTACCCAGGAAGAGACGCCAATTTCTAAAGTGGGTAAGCATTAATTACATTCGCCAGTGGTCTTTACAGACTGCTGGTTTTTTTCAATAAATAATTACTTCTTCATTTTCAATTTTGTAGTTAAAGTTTGTACTGAATTTTATCGCTTGTAAAACATTATTTAATGATTCGTTTGTGAAGCTCCCGGTATACCTTCTGTTCAAATTAGCTCCCTTGGTTATTCTAAATTCGACTCCGTACCATCTTTCTAACTTTTCGAAGATTTCGTAGACTGAGTTATTATTAAAAAAAAGTACTCCGTCTTTCCACGAAAGCTCCTCTTTCGGGTTAAAATCTGATTTAGTTAAACTGATACTGTCTTTGTTAAAAACTACCATCTCGGCAGGTTTTAGAACAACATTTTCGATGAGGTCTTCAATAGCTGCCACTTTAACTTTGCCTGTAGCTACTGCGACTTTTGCATTGTTATGGTCGTAATTTTGAACATTAAAAGATGTTCCCAAAACTTCAATTTTGAGTTCGCCGGTTATTACAGTAAATGGGCGTGTTGTATCTCTGCTTACTTCAAAAAATGCCTCTCCTTCTAAAAAAACTTCTCTTTTGTTGGACTCAAATTTTTTAGGAAATCGAAACTTTGTATCTGAATTCAGCTTAATTACTGAGCCATCAGATAATGAAACAGTAAGTTTTTGCCCTCGATTAACTACTCGTTCGATGTATTCTATTTTCTGTGCTTGTACTGGTTGGGTTTCATCGTTGAGATTGAAGTTATTGCCAATCAAAACTATGAGTAATAGTAAAGATGCGGCAACCGCAGCCCAGATGAGTTTTTGGTTAGGGTTAAAAAATATTTGTTTATGCTGCTTGCTATTTTTTATGTGTTGCTGAACGTTGTTTACTACTTGTTCAATTTGCTCTTGAGGTAAGGTTTCTTTTTCTGTAACAATTATGTTGTTAATTAAAACTTTAGCTTTTTCGATTTCATCCAATTTCTCTGGATGTTCTTTAATCCAAGCTTCCCAAAACACTATATCAGCTTCATTTACCTGAAGGTACCAGTTTTGAAACGATTCGTTTGTTGCAAATTCCTCAACGGTAAAGTTTTGAAAATCCATAAAGTGATATAGTGAGTTGTTGGTCGTTTAATATAAGAGGCAGTAAGTTTATTTGCTTACTGTATATTTTTGATTTTTTTTGAAAAAAATTATAACAGGCTGATAATGAGTAGAGAAAAAATTAAAATTTGTTTTTTTATTGACCTAAAAGCTTCTTGTAACAGGTTGTGCATCGATTGTCTTTTCAATTCCATTACTTCACAAATTTCATCGTAACTCAGCTCTTGATAGAACCTGAGGTAGATAACTTCTTTTTGCCTGTTGGAGAGTTTGTCAAGCACATTGGTAATTTTCTGTTGGATTACTTCTTGACTTTGTTGAGCTATAATTTTCTCTTCAACTGAAAATACAAAACCCAGAGTTTCGTCTGGGAAATTTCCAATCCAATGGTTTTTCTTTTCTTGATATTGTAACTTTCTGATCACTCTTCTTCGAAGTGTTTTTAATAGATAGGGTTTGATGGCACTTACTTTGCTCAGCTTTTTCCTTTTCTCCCAGAGATCAATCCAAATTTCTTGGAGGCAATCTTCTACGAGCTCTTTGTTATTGCAAATTTTAATACCAAAGAAGTATAAATCGCTATGGTAAGTTCTGATCAGCTCAGTGATAGCTTCTGACTTTCCCTCTTTTAGGGCTTTCCAAATCTTATCTTCGCGATCACTGGAATTCATTTAGAGCAATAATCAATTAAAGAAAATTTCTAATTTCCTACAAAAAACCTTAAAACACAAGATTATTTAGCCCGGAAATTTTGCAAGTTCTAATTAATGATGCATTTACTTTAAATGTTTTTAGCTGGGAGGTTAAGTTAAATATATGAACTTTGAGTTAAATCTGGCTAAACCATTAAAAAACTTAGTTTACTGGCTAAGGAATTTTATAAGTACGAATCAATCAAAAGTACTTATTTATTTATAAATATTTCTTGCGGATTTTACCTTATAGTGATACTATTTTATCATTAAAATGGCAATTAATTAAAAATGACAGTCAAAATAGTAGTGCTCAGTTGAAATGTTTTTCCAATTTTGACATAAAAAAAATGTGGTCTTAAGTATTTCTCTTAAAACCACATTGATAAAAATAAATCTAAAACTATTTAGCTTCTCAAGCTTTCTACTTCATCTACTTCAAAAGGCAGGTGCTCACCTAGTTTGTGAGAGCCAGTTTCAGTAATTAAGAAGTTGTCTTCTACTCGGATACCACCAAAGTTTCTGTAAGTTTCCAGTTTATCGTAGTTGATAAACTCAGTAAACTTGTTTTCGCTTTTCCAAAGGTCGATAAGCTCAGGAATAATGTAAATACCAGGTTCTACAGTAAGTACATAACCTGTTTCTAATGCTCTACCTAATCTTAGAGATTTTAATCCGAATTGCTTGCTTTTTAATAATGTATCGGTATAGCCAACATATTGCTCACCTAAATCTTCCATATCGTGTACATCTAAGCCCATCATGTGTCCCAAGCCACACTGAAAGAACATGGCATGTGCCCCAGCGGCCACAGCATCTTTGGCATTGCCTTTCATTAAACCGATTTCAGTTAAGCCTTCGGCGAGTTTTTCGCAAGCTAATAAGTGTACATCTTTAAATAGTACTCCGGGTTTTAAAGCATCAATAGCTGCCTTAAAAGATGAGATTACTACCTCATACATTTCTCTTTGTTCAGGCGTAAATTTCTTACCAACCGGAATTGTTCTGGTTAAATCTCCTGTATAATGCATGCCTGCTGAAGCTCCTGCATCACAAAGAACCATTTGTCCTTCTTCAAGTGTATTTCCATAATAATGATTGTGTAGCGTTTGGCCATCTTTGGTCATAATGATCGGATAACCAATATCTCCTCCATTACTAATAGCAATGCCTCTTAATCTACCCACTAGCTCAACCTCTTTCATCCCAGGTCTGGCTTCTTTCATAAAAGCTGTGTGCATTTCGTTTGATACATTCACTGCTTTTTCAAGCTCTGCTACTTCTTCTGAAGACTTTATATTTCTTTGAGCAACTACAGCTTTTGTTAATTTGATAGAAGCTGATTCTTTTATGGCACCAAGCTCAATACCTGTCCATTCATGAATTTTAATGGCATTTTCTGGACGATAAACTGGCAAGAAATGAATTTGCTGCCCAGAAGCTTTGGCTGTTTTTATAATACTAGTAATACTGCTGATTGGTTGGCTTTTAGTTACTCCAACAGATTGTGCCAGTTCAGCAACGGTTGGCAGTGGACCTGTCCATACGATATCATCAATGGTGAGGTCGTTACCGAAAACGATTTCTTGATCTTTATCTACATCGATAATTCCGATCATGCCGGGTTTATCTAGCCCGAAATAATAAATAAAAGAGCTATCTTGTCTAAATGTATAACAGTTGTCTTTGTAGTTCATGCTACTTTCCTCATTGCCTAACAAGAGGATTAACCCTGAGCCCACTGTCTCCTTCAACTTTGCTCTTCTCTGGATATAAGTTTCTTTTGCGAACATGTTTTTGTTTTATTATGTGTTTACTTTTCAATTTTGAGTTTAGCAACTTTGCCATCTCTTCCGGCTGCCCAAACTGCTTTTGGTGAGTTGCCAATGCTCATTGTATGGTATCCATCATCACTGAATTTTTTCCATGTTTTTCCCAAATCTAATGAAAAATAGGAATTTGCGGGTCCTGTAGCTACTACTGCTTTCCCTACAAATCTCACAGCGGAGCAGAAATTAATGTTAGCATCTTTAATCAATTCCCATTTTCTACCTCCATTGTTAGTAATTGCTACATTGTTTTTGCCTTCGCCTTCTTTGGTATAATCTCCTCCTACAGTTACTCCAACTACTTCGTTTTTAAAAGCCACTGAGAAAATTCCAGTGGATGGTTCACCTTGGATAATTTCAGTATCAACAGCTTTCCAAGAATCTCCATCGTCTTCAGAATAGAAAACTCTAGCTTTATTTCCACCTGTACCAATCCAAGCTTTGTGTAAGCCTGCTACGGTTATATGGCTCCCACTGGCAGCAAAGGCGTATTCATTCTCCACAACCGAAGGTCTATTAAACTCTTTGGTCGGCTGCCAAGTTTCGCCACCATCGTTGGTTTTCAAGATGTACAATTTTCCATCAATTGGGTCTCCCATTAAAATACCTTTGTTTTTATTCCAAAAGGCAAATCCATCGAAAAAACCTTTAGCTTCTTTATTTACAAACACCTCTTTCCAATTCTTTCCACCATTTACAGTTTTTAAAATTCTAGAGCTGCTGCCAGTACCAATACTCATAATAATAGCTTCATCTGCACTAAAAGCTTCGATGTCTCTAAAGTCTAAAGAATCACAGTTAGGAACCGAAATTTTTACCCAAGTTTTGCCACCATCGGTCGTTCTGGCAACTGTACCTTCGCTTCCGCTGAGCCAGCAAACATTTTTATTTACAGCAGAAATGCCTCTAATAGAGGCATTTGTTCCGCTATCTTGTGTCTCCCAAGAATAGTTTTGGGCTTGTATAGTATTTGAAAACAAGAAAGCTATTAACAATACCATATTGATATTGTTGATCAACTTTCTTAAAATCAGCAATTTAAACATTTTCATCTCTATTAATAGTTAAATGATGTTTACTTATGAAAACTTCTTTTTTAGAGATTGTTTTTAAGATACCAAGTAAGCATTTCTCGTACGTGTCTCGAAGTATTTTGCCCTTCGTAGATGCCATGCGAGCGATTTGGATAAGACATTAATGAGAAAATTTTGTTTTGCCTTACTAATTCGTTTATGAGCATTTCGGTGTTTTGGTAGTGCACATTGTCGTCTCCAGTGCCATGCATAATTAAAAGCTTACCTTCTAAGTTTTTAGCATAAGTAATTGGTGAACCTTTAATGTACCCTTCTTTATTTTCCCAAGGTAAGCCCATGTAGCGTTCTTGGTAAACATTATCATACAAGAATTGTAGCGTTACAGGTGCTACTGACATTCCCATTTTATAAACCTCAGGATATCTGAACATGGCATTTAATGTCATTGAGCCTCCTCCACTCCATCCCCAAATACCAATTCTATCTGCATCTACAAAGTCGTATTTCTCGATGATTTTCTTAACCCCATTAGCTTGGTCTGCTGAAGCCAGAATACCGATTTGACCATACACGATTTTACGCCAGTCTCTACCTCTTGGTGCTGGTGTACCACGGTTATCGATACTCATTACAATGTAACCTTGTTGCGTAAGCATTAAATGCCATAGGTAAGTCATGCCACCCCAGCTATCAACTACTGTTTGGTTCCAAGGCTCGCCATAGACATGGAAAAGAACCGGATACTTTTTGTTCGGGTCGAAGTTGTAAGGTTTCATCATGTAAGCATCTAACTCTACACCATCACCAATGTCTACTCTAAAGAATTCTATCGGTGTCTTTTTAAGCGCAGCTACTTTTTCTTTTAGCTCTTTGTTAGCCACTAAAACTCTTTCAGTTTCGTGTTTTGGAAGGCTTACTAAATTAGTTTCAGAAGGTGTACCAGCAGCTGAATATGAGTGAAATGCCCACTTACTATTTGGAGAAATGTTGTATCCGTTTGTGCCTGCAAGACTTTCAGGAGTCAATTTTTCTGGACTTCCTTTACCAGAAAGTTTACTTCTGAAAAGGTATCTTTGGGTAGGGTTTTCTGGTGATGCGATGTAGTATAAATAGCCTTTTTTCTCATCGATGTTTACAATGCTGATGATGTCAAATTCACCGGGAGTTATCAGTTCTTCGGTCTTTCCATCAGCACTAATCAAGTAAACATGTTTCCATCCGTCTTTTTCGCTTACCCAAGTAAAGTTTTTGCCTTCATTCATCCACTTCCAATCATTCACTACATCTAGCCAAGCGGCATCTTTGTCTGTATAGATGGTTTTTGCTTCACCAGATTTTACATCGCAACGCATAATATCGTTGGTGTTTTGCTTTCTGTTCATGTGCTGGATTAAAACTGCATCAGAACCAGTCGTCCACATCATTCTTGGAATGTAATTGTTTTTTGGGTCGCCAGGAACGTTCATCCAGACAATATCGCCACCAGCAGCACTTACAGCTCCTATTTTGCAAGCTGAGTTATCTTGTCCAACTTTCGGATACTGAACAGGAATGGTATAAGAATAAATCGAGTCGGTGTTGTTGATCATCAAAAAGTCTTTGATGTCAGTCGCATCTAATTGCCAGAAAGCAATTGATTTACCATCAGGACTCCATCTAAATCCATCTTGAATTTGAAATTCTTCTTCGTAAACCCAATCAAAAGTACCATTGATGATGTCGACAGTTCCATCGAATGTAAGTTGAGTAATTTTTGCAGATTGCAAGTCTTCTACAAAGATGTTGTGCTCTCTTACATAAGCAACTCTGTCTGATTGTGGCGCAAATTTGGCAAACATTAAAGTAGAAGGTTTTGCTTCTGAGCCACCTAACTTTTGAAGTTTTTTGCTTGCTACATCTAATACCCAATAATCTCCTTTGGTATTTGTACGCCAAACTCTAGCAGTATTAGTAAAAATTAATAGTTTACTTTTATCATCAGACCAATCGTAGTTTGCAATAGATAGCGGTTGTTGCGCTCCCTCTGGAATTAAATCTGTTGCAGCAATTAGAATTTCTTTTTCACCAGTTTTAGTTTCGTATCTTACAATATCTTGTCCTCCATTTTCAGATCTTTCTATCGTAGTATATCCATCTCCTTCGTCTATCCATCTGGCAGGGCCAAAATAATCTGGATAAAACTCATATTGTGAGAATATTCTGTTTAGATCCAACATAGATGGATCTGTAGATTGAGCTAATATAGAAAATGGTAAGCAAGTTAGTAGTAGATATAGTATGAGTGATTGTTTAGTCCGTTGCATTTGTTTTCGTTTTAAAAATTAATTTACCTACAAGTTTACTAAGTTTTATCTTTCAAACATGAGGTATTGCAATACTATATTACCCTCTTTTATGCTGATTTTTACTTTATCTTGAATATTTCCTTCAAGTTGTAGGTGAAAAACTAGAAATTGATAAAAAAGAAAACCCTGCAAGCATAGCTTACAGGGCTTAAATTTATTCTTTATAAAATATTATTTTACTGCTAAAGGAGTCATTGACGGAGGATAAGCTGAAGGTGTAGTTCCCCAGTTTGTATTTGGTTGACTTCCCATTTCATAAACAAGCTCTCCACCACCTTGAATTTCTTTATAAGTAATGTAAGTTCTCTCAAGTGGTTTTCCATTAAGCGTAACATTCTGGATGTAAATATTGTCATCAGAAACATTGTTAGCTTTGATAGTTAATGATTTTCCTTCTGCTAATTGAAGTACAGCTTCATCAAACAGTGGACTACCAAATACAAAGTTTCCATCAGCAGGGTTTACTGGATAGAAGCCCATCGCGCTCAATACATACCAAGCAGACATTTGACCGCAGTCTTCATTACCGCAAATGCCATCTGGTTCTACAGTGTAAAGAGAATCCATAATCTGTCTTACTTGTGCTTGGCTTTTCCAAGGCTTACCAGCATAGTTATACATGTAAGCAATGTGGTGGCTCGGTTCGTTACCGTGCGCATATTGACCGATTAAACCTGAGATATCTGGTGATTTGTTATCTCCTAGAATATCAGAATTTTCTGAGAATAAAGAATCTAAGTGGGATAAGAATCGCTCATCACTACCAAATAACTGCTTTAAACCTTCAACATCTTGAGGTACAAACCAAGAGTGTTGCCAAGCGTTACCTTCTGTGTAATCGGCCATTTCGTCGTGAGAAGAGAACTTAGGATCAAAGTTCGGAGTCCATTCACCATTCTCTTTTTTGCCTCTCATAAAGCCAGTTTCTTTGTCGAATAACTCTTTGTAACCGTTGGCTCTTTTCATGTAGTACTGATACTCTTCTTCAGTACCTAATTCTTTAGCCATTTGAGCGATACACCAGTCATCGTAAGCATACTCAAGGTTTTTAGTAACCGATTGGCCTTCAAGGTCAGCAGGAATATATCCGTATTTTTTCAAGAATTCTACCCCTCTAATGTTTTGCATAGAGCTGGTTTTCATTGCTTCGTAAGCTTTCTTTGCATCGAAACCTTTGTATCCTTTAAAGTAAGCATCTGCAATAACTGGCACTGCGTGATAACCTGTCATACAGTTAGTTTCATTTGCTTGTAGCGACCAAACTGGTAATAAGCCGTATTCGTCGTAATGCGCTAACATTGTATTTACGAAGTCGTTTACTTTATCTGGTTGAGTTAAAGTAAATAGTGGATTGTTACCTCTAAAAGTGTCCCAGATAGAGAAAGTAGAATAGTAATTGAAGTTATCTGCTTTATGGATTTTACCATCCGCACCTTTGTACTGACCGTCTAAATCTGAATATAGACTTGGAGCTATAAAGCTGTGGTACATCGCTGTGTAGAAGATGGTTTTCTTTTCATCGTCGTTAGATGTTACCTTAATTTTGCTTAGCTCTTTTTGCCATGTTTCTCTCGCAGTAGTAACTACGCCGTCAAAATCCCAGTTGCTAATGTCATTATCCATGTTAGCAATTGCACCTTCTGAACTTACAGAAGAGATACCTACTTTTAGCATAAGTGGCTCTTTTGTAGCCGGATCGAAGAAAAACTGCGCTTTCGCTTTTTCTCCAGTTACTTCTGCAACGTCGCCTAAAACCTCAGTATCAGAAGCAAGTACTTTAGAAGCAATTGGCTGAGAAAGTTTTACAGCAAAGTATGTTTTTTGATCTTCAGCCCAACCTTTACTAAAACGATATCCTGTAATTAAAGAATCGTTTACTATTTTGATTTGTGTGTCTACTGGCTTATCCCAGTTTATAGCAAAACTCAAATCTAGTACGAAAGAATGTTGCTTGTCATCGTCGAAAATATATCTGTGCATACCACTTCTTAGAGAAGCAGTAAGCTCAGCGTTTACTTTGTTATCGTCTAAATAAACCTGATAATAACCCGGAGAAGCTTTCTCTTTATCGTGGCTAAATGAAGATTTATACTGATAATCGTCGCGTTCTTTTGTTGGCTTTGTAAAATCAATCTCTCTGTTTACTGGCATTACTAAAATGTCTGCCAAGTCTCCGATTCCAGTTCCACTTAGGTGTAAGTGACTGAAACCTACAATTGTGTTGTCTGTAATGTGATAACCAGAACACCAGTCCCAACCTTGAGTACCATTATCTGGACTTAATTGAACCATACCAAATGGTAAAGTTGGTCCCGGAAAAGTATGCCCATGGGCAGATGTTCCGATAAATGGGTCTACATAATCAACAGCCTCTTTGTTAGTGTTGGTTGTAGATTCTTTTTCCGTAACTGTTGGTGTACAACTCCAAAAGCACCAAGTTGTAATGCAAGTCAGTATTAGCGTTGTTAATTTTTGCAATTTAGAATTCATGTAACGTGTATAAGTTTGAAAATTTAAAAAGAAAAGGCTAATGCAATTTCATTTTCAATAAACTAGGAATTTCTTCCTGCCTCAAAAATAATCTAAAAAGCAGTAATTTAAAGATATTTTTTTGTTATATAGTTTGATATTTATTTTGTAAATTTTAAATTTATACCTAATAAAATTCTAATATTTTTCAGAAAATAGGATTAATATATCTATTAATTTTGATTTAACTTATATTCAATTTTTTTACCCATCATTTTTTGTAACATAGTATAACAGTTGTCTGAATATTACTATTAATCTACTGAAGCTAGTGTTTTTTTGATGGAAATTTGTGTTAAAACAGGATACTGGCTTATTGGAAAATTTATAATATAAAGCGGATTAGTCTAATTTTGAGTAAAAACTTGATCAATACTCCTGTTTTATTGAAGTCTCAACAAAATCTGTACAAGTAATAATTAATAGTTTTTTAGAGTTAAATGCTGCTCTGTATTAATACTAGGAGGTAAAACACTACCGTTAATTGCTGTAAATTATAATCTATTAACTAAAATCAATTATATTATGCCAGTTGAATTATCTAAACAAATTGTTCTTAACAGAAAATCAGGTGAACCATTTGTAACAATTACTTATGAAGAGTCAGAAGGCTTTATTTATGTAGATTGGAATGGTTACTTATCTGTTGAGATGGTACAAGAAGGTTCAGAAGAGCTTTTAAAATTATTTAAATCTATCGGTACAATCTCAAAAGTTTTGGTAAACAACCAAAATATTTCTGGTCCTTGGAGCAAAGCAAACGATTGGTATGCTAACGACTGGAACCCTAGAGCAATTACTGCCGGATTAAAACATATGGGTGTAGTTGTATCGCCTAACATTTTTACCCAGCTTTCTCTTCAAGGTTTTGTTGAAGTAAGTAATGGCTTTACTGTAAAAAGCTTTAATGCTGAAGACAAAGCGAGAGAGTGGTTAAAAGCAGCGGAATAATTAGTAAGTATTTATATTTTAAAAAAAGCCGAAGTAATTACTTCGGCTTTTTTGTTTTGTAAATATGAAAGCAAAAATTTAACAAAATTTCTTTTAAAAGGCCGGGTAATGTACCCGGCTTTTTATTCATCCTCTATCTACCTTTTCCCAAGTTAACCTAAAGGTTCTAAGTCCTTCACTAGTTGGTGTGGGAGGAGTAGATAATACTAAAATATCATCTTTGAGTTCTGCATAACGTATTTGAGTGGTGCCTAACCAATCTGGTATAAGTGCACCTTCAACAGCGGTTTCAAAAACTCCCGGTCTTACTTCTTCATAAATTCCATAATAGGCTGTAAAAGTGGAAAAGCTATTCGCTTTCTCTTCTATACTACCTGAATTTAGAGCTAGATCATTAAACTTGGTTCTATTGTTTTTATATACATGAACACTCATGTATCCAGAATCAAGAAAAACTAATAATCCATGTGGGTCTTTGCCATAAAAGTCTACTATTTCTCCTGCTTCAGTTTCATAAACCCAGTTTACTAATTTCCAGGAACCCAATATGCGGGTTCCTATTTTTTCTTTTGCTAATTGTATCATATCAACTAACTGTCTGTGGTTGAAGTGTAATTATTTGTTTC